>NZ_RZRQ01000616.1:0-1683 GCF_003997785.1 Mesorhizobium sp. M7D.F.Ca.US.004.01.2.1
AGACAGCCTCACCGAACTGCGCAGCTACATCAGGCGCAAGCTGGAGATGGCGCGCGATTTTCCGCGCGAGAGCCGGCTGTTCGCCAACGAGATCCTGCAAGGCGCGCCGCGCATCATGCCGCTGCTGGCCGGCGAGCTGAAGACGCTGGTCGACGAGAAGGCCGCCGTCATCAAGGGCTGGATGCGCGCCGGCAAGATCGCCCGGACCGACCCCTGGCACCTGATCTTTTCGATCTGGGCAACGACACAGCATTATGCCGATTTCGACGTCCAGGTCCGCGCCGTGCTCGGGCCCAACCGCGGCGGCGACGGTCGCTTCGAGGATGCCGCCCGCTTCCTGGAACAACTGTTCCTCGACGGGCTGAAGCCAAAGACCTGACGCTTCAGGCGCTGCGCCGCTCGGCCGGCAGCGCGTCCAGCAATGTCTGCAGCTTGGCGACCGAGTTCTGCTCGGCAAGCGGCGTGTAGACGATCAGCTTCATGTCGGAGCCGTCGCCGATCGACAGGCTCATATGCTCGAAGGTCATGGCGCCCGCGCTCGGGTGCCGGACATGCTTCACCCCCGACAATCGGTGCGCGACGTCGCGCTGCGGCCACCAGTTGCGAAACTCCGGGCTCGAGCGCGTCATCAACTCGATCAGCCGCTCGAAATCCGGATCGCCGACATAGCGGGCGCTCGCGGCCCGGAACGAAGCCAGCACTGTGCGCGCCAATTCCTCCCAGTCGACCAGCAGGCGCCGGTGGTGCGGGTTGGTGAACACCATGTGGACGATGTTGCGGGCATCACCCTCCAGCAGGCCGTAGTCGCCGAACACCGCGACGGCCGCCGGGTTCCAGGCCAGCACGTCCCAGCGCCGCCCGACGACATAGGCCGGCTGCAGCACCAGGCTCTGCAGCATGTGCAGCAAGGGGCCATCGACCTTTTCCGGCGCCACGGCACGGCGCTCCGGCTGCTGGCGGTCGGCGAGGATGAACAGATGCTGTTTTTCGGCCGCGTCGAGGCGCAATGCTTCGGCAAGCGCCGTCAGCACCTCCACCGAGGGCCTGACCTCCCGCCCCTGCTCCAGCCATGTGTACCAGGTCGTGCCGACACCGGCGATCATCGCCACCTCCTCGCGCCGCAAGCCGGGCGTGCGCCGCCTGAGACCGGTGGCGATGCCTGTGGCCGAGGGCGTCAGCCTTTCGCGGCGCGAGCGCAGGAAGGCGCCGAGTTCGCGCCGGCGGCTGTCTTCAGCGGAGTGCGTGGGGGCCGAGTGGGGTTGGGACTCCATGCGCTTATTATAGCAGTATTGATACCAGGATAAAGTTTGAACTGTTTGGCTCGCGCTAACTGCCCCATCTTCCGTTCAGAGCAACAGAACGGAGGCTCTGGACATGGAACTCAAAGACAAGACAATCCTCATCACTGGCTCAACCGACGGCGTTGGCCGCGTCGTCGCGCAACGGCTCGGCGCCGCTGGCGCCCGTGTGCTGGTGCATGGCCGCGATGCGACGCGCGGCAAGGCTGTTGTCACCGAGATCGAAGCAGCCGGCGGCAAGGCCGAGCTTCTGGTTGCCGACCTCTCTTCGCTGGCCGAAGTGCGCCGGCTTGCCGAAGCGGTGCGCGCCCGGACGAACCGGCTAGACGTCCTCATCAACAATGCCGGCATCGGCACGGCGGGCCAAGGTGCCAAAAGGCAGGTC
>NZ_RZRQ01000617.1:0-1681 GCF_003997785.1 Mesorhizobium sp. M7D.F.Ca.US.004.01.2.1
GTTCAGGCGTCGAGATCATCGGCGACATCGAGCTTTTCTGCCGCGAGCGAATGCTTAGTGCGCCAACGGCGCCCTTCATCGCCATCACCGGCACCAACGGCAAGTCGACGACGACCGCGCTGACCGCGCATATCCTGAAGGCGTCCGGCCGCGACACCCAGATGGGCGGCAATATCGGCCGCGCGGTGATGACGCTCGATCCGCCCGAGCCCGACCGGCATTATGTCGTCGAATGCTCGTCCTACCAGATCGACCTCGCGCCCTCGATCAACCCGACGGCCGGCATCCTGCTCAATCTGACGCCCGACCATCTCGACCGTCACGGCACCATGCAGCACTACGCCGCGATCAAGGAACGGCTGGTGGCCGGCAGCGAGACGGCGATCATCGGCATCGACGATTCCTGGTGCGCGCAGATTGCCGAGCGGCTGGAGCGGGCGGGGCGTCATGTCATCCGCATTTCCAAGCGGCTGCCGTTGACCGACGGCTATTTCGCCGACGGTGGCGATCTGATGGAGGCGGTGCACGGCCGCTACAGCCGTGTCGCCTTCCTCGAAGGCATCGGCTCGCTGCGCGGCCAGCACAATGCACAGAACGCGCTGGCGGCGGTCGCCGCTTGCCTGAGGGTCGGGCTGGAACTTGGCGAGATCCAGTCCGGACTGGAAAGCTTTCCCGGCCTCGCGCACCGCATGGAGCAGGTCGGCCGCAAGGACCATGTGCTGTTCATCAACGATTCCAAGGCGACCAACGCCGATGCGGCGGCACCGGCGCTGTCGAGCTTTCAGCGCATCTACTGGATTGCCGGCGGCTTGCCCAAGGAAGGCGGCATCGAGCCGTTGCGCGGTTTCTTCCCGCGTATCGCCAAGGCCTATCTGATTGGCGAGGCCGCGCCGGCTTTTTCGGCGACACTGGGCGAGGCTGTGCCTTACGAGATTTCAGGCACGCTGGCCGCGGCAGTCGAGCACGCCGCGCACGATGCGGCCCAGGACGACAGCGGCGAGGCGGTGGTGCTGTTGTCGCCGGCCTGCGCCAGTTTCGACCAGTTCAAGAATTTCGAAGTCCGCGGCGAAGCCTTCAGGCAAGCTGCGAATGCTATCGAGGGTGTGAAACCCATCGGAGGGGCACGATAATGCAGAGCCGTCTCGACAAAAGCCCGGTTGCGACCTGGTGGTGGACGATCGATCGCTGGTTCCTGGCGGCGTTCCTGTCGCTGATGGGGCTTGGCATCGTCTTGTCCTTCGCGGCCAGCCCGGCGGTGGCCGAACGCATCGGTCTCGACAGTTTCCACTTCGCCACAAGGCAGATCATTTTCACCGTGCCGGCGCTTGGCGTGATGCTGGCGGTGTCCTTCCTCGATTCCCGGCAGATCCGGCGCATGGCGCTGATCATGCTGTGCCTGATGCTGGTGCTGATGGTGGCGGTGCTCTACATCGGCGTCGAGGTGAAGGGCGCGCGGCGCTGGGTGTCGCTTGCCGGCCTGTCCATCCAGCCCTCTGAATTTCTGAAACCCGCCTTCGTCATCATGTGCGCCTGGCTGTTTGCCGAACACAAGCGCCAGCCCGACATTCCGGGCAATCTGTTTGCCATGCTGCTGCTGGTGCTGGTCGTGTCGCTGCTGGTGGCGCAACCGGACCTCGGCCAGACCATGCTGACGACCGGCACCTGGGGTATCATGTTCTTC
>NZ_RZRQ01000618.1:0-1674 GCF_003997785.1 Mesorhizobium sp. M7D.F.Ca.US.004.01.2.1
GGCCTAAGGCATACTGAAGCAGCCACGGAAATTACGCCGACACTCAAGGCGGTAGCGGCGGCATATCGCCTTCGCCGACACGCCACACCCAGGAGCCGAGCTCCGGTCGTGCGGCGATCATTTCATCGAGCGACGCTTCGTAGTTCTCGTCCGCTCCGGCCGGAACGACAAACAGCGCTATCGGCTCTTGCCTGTTCTGAAGCAATGCGTTGGCGATCGGCTGGTCGGGTTGCAGGTCAAAGCGCAATCCCTTCACGCTCTTCTCGCGAAGGCGGGCGAGCCCATCGACGAGCCTTTTCTCCGGGACCGTCTCGTAGGGAATCCAGTTCTCGGAGACCACCATCAACGCAATCTCCTCGACAATGGCGAGGCCGGCCAGGTTCAGTCCGAAGGTCGCGATCGTCATGAGATGCGAGCTGGAATCCGCTGCCCATAGGGACAATTCTTTTTCAAAACGCGCCTGCAAGCGGCGATGCAATGCATCGTCGATCATGAAGGGAAAGCCGGGCAAATGCCTGATGACGAGTTTCTGACCGGAGCGGGCGGGAACCATCTCCTTCATCTCGCCCACCAGGACGAGCAACTTTCGGGGACCTGATTTAGGCGGAAGCGCCATGCCGAGAACCGCGTTGCGACGATGCTCGATGGCTTGCTTGTTCTCGGCGCGAAACGGCTCGGGCACGAACAGGATATCCGCGAGTGGGCCGCCCCTCACCGTCATTTGCCCGGCAGCCTCGAGCAGATGCCAGCGGACATTCCACCAATGCCGTTTGCCGGCCCACCTCGATGTCCAGACCGTCAGTTCGGCCTCGTGCCAGAGATAATGAAGCAGGCCACGCAGCGACATCCTCCTGGGATCGGTGGTTACGCTGGCGGAACTTTGCCCCGCAGGCACCGATGCCGCACGGCTCCCCGTCTTCGACAGGCTGAAGTCCAACTTGAGGGCGGCTAAGCCGTTTTTCGGATCGAGCTGTATCGCGCTGCCCATCAGGGCGCCCAGCCCGGACAGTTCGTAAGGCGATTCATAGGAATCACAGGATGGATCATGCTCACCGCCGCTGAGCGGCATGCGCTTGATCAGGTGAAGATCGCCGATGCGGGCGATGTACATCGGGCAGCCCGACTCGCGGCACAGGCATAGCGGACGCTCGGCGCGGGCATAGGCACCCGCCAGCGCCGCCTGCAGATCAGGCGCTGCCTCCTCGTAGACCGCACTGCCAATTCTGAACCGTCGCATCACCTCCACAGCTCCAGGTCGCCGCCGCATCCCTGTCCGCGCATTCAAGTCTGGCTTTGCAAAGAGCGCAACCCCTTTGGTGCATCGGCGCCAGAGGCAGAGGGGAGCCGGGAGGAGCGTGGCCCGGCTGGCGCGCAGAGAGTGTCGGCGCGGGCGCCACTCCGCTCTCGCGAAGGACATTTCCATGAACATTGTTTCGACTACCTCGACCGTCGCATGTACGGCTGGTTCCCTCGCCGCGCTGACGCCGGCCTCCATCAACAACGCCGAGGCAATCTATCAAGCGGCAACGTTGCTTCTGCCTTTCCTCGAGCAGGGCAAGCCTGTCACCACCGCCGCACTGCGCACCGCCATGGCGACCAGTTTTGGCGGCAGCGATGTTCAGGGGTTCTGGGTCTGGAAGGACGCCTATGAGGCGCTCGAAGTCGCCCAGGTGC
>NZ_RZRQ01000619.1:0-1664 GCF_003997785.1 Mesorhizobium sp. M7D.F.Ca.US.004.01.2.1
AGATAGAAGGTTCCTGTCTCGAGGCGGGCAACTACGTACTCGGCCTGGACGCCGCCTTTCGGTGTCAGATGATGGCTGAGGTTGACACGGCCGGTCTTCGGCAGTCGATTTGCAAGAACCCAGTCCAGCCAAGCCTCGGCACCAGGGCCGCTGACCTCGAATTTGGTCATCGGCGTCATTTCTACAAGACCGACGGCGTTGCGTACCGCATGAACCTCCTCGCCGATGTATTTGCCCTTCTCGGTCCAGCGCCAGCTGTACTGGTCCTTGGCTTCGACGCCTTTCGGCGCGAACCAGTTCGGCATTTCCCAACCGTTGAGCACGCCCCAGACGGCACCCCGCTCGGAGAGCCTGTCATAAGACGGCGCAGTCTTCTGAGGCCGGGCAGCAGGCATATCCTGACCGGGATAATGCAGCTCGGCATGGGTACCCCAAGCCTCACGGACCTTCTCGCGCGTCCAGTTTTTGTTGGCGTAGTCGCCGAAGCGACGCGAGTCGATCTCGGATGTGTCAAGACTGTTAGCGCCCTCCACGATGCGCTCGGAAAGATAATAGCCGATCGCTCCGCCCCACAGGATGCCGCCGGGCACGCCTTCGGCAATCCAGACATTTTCGAGACCCCAGGCAGGACCGACCAGCGGCAGTTCGTCGGCGGTCATCTGAAAAGGGCCACGCACATTGGCTTTGAGGCCAACACGGCCCAGCGCAGGGACCAGGTCCATCGCCCTTTCCCAGTTCCATGCGACCGCATCGAAATCTTCCTCGAGGAGATCGGCACCAAACCACTCCGGCACGCCGTTCTCGGCAAACAACTTCAGATGCTCGGTCTTTTCATAGGGACCGAACATCAGCCCGTCGCCCTCCTCGCGCAAATAGCCTTCAAAGCCCTCGTCGCGCAGGATCGGCATTTCCGGCAATCCCTGACGCTTGCGTTCGACGACCTCCGGAACCGCGTCCGTGATCCAATACTGATGCACGATCGGGATCGCCGGAATTTCGAGACCAAGCATCGCACCCGTCTGGCGAGCATAGTTGCCTGTGGCCGAAATGACGTGCTCGCAGACGATCTCCCCCTGACTGGTTTTTATTTTCCACTCGCCATTCGACATGCGCTCGAAGCTTCGGACCTCGGTGTTCGTGTAGATCTTGGCGCCACGATCACGCGCGCCCTTGGCCAGGGCCTGTGTCACGTCGGCTGGTGCGATATGGCCGTCATCGGGATGATAGAGGGCGCCGAGCATTGTCTTGTTGTTTTCAAGCAGCGGCCAGAGTGCACGCGCTTCGGCAGGCGATATGAGTTCAGCGCGGATCCCTTGAACCTCGGCGACGCTCATGTAGCTCTTGTACTCGTCGAACCGGTCACGCGTGTTGGCAATGCGCAGCTGACCGCATTTGTGCCAGCCGACATGCTGGCCAGTCTCCGCTTCGAGGTCCTCGTAGATCTCGATTGTCTTCTTGATCATCCGGCCGATGTTGATGCTGCGCGCGTAGGACGGGATAAGACCGGCGGCGTGCCAGGTGGAGCCGGCCGTCAGTTGCGTGCGCTCCAGCAGCGCGACGTCCGTCCAGCCGCGTTTTGTCAGACCGTAGAGAATGGCCGCGCCTACGCAGCCGCCGCCGACAACTACGGCTCGAGCATGACTTTGCATGAGAAGAGTATCCTC
>NZ_RZRQ01000061.1:0-22694 GCF_003997785.1 Mesorhizobium sp. M7D.F.Ca.US.004.01.2.1
CGCCGACGGCCTCGAAAGCCTTAGCCGCCAGGTTGCATAGCGGGCGTTCTGGTGCTCACGCCGCCCGGGCAGCTTGACGATGATCACCAAGGCTACAAAAACAGCCGCAGCTGCGTGTGGATGATCGAACGGTAATCTTCGATCGTGCGGCGGCTTTCTGCTTCGCCCTGCGCAAGAGCTAGGCGCACCACGCCGCCGGCGAGCTGGAAGATCAGAAGGACAATGCGTTCGAACTGCTCGCGCTTCTCGGGCTCCAGCAGGGCGATGACATGGTCGCAGAACATCTTGGCCTGATGTCGGGTTTCGGCGATGTCGAGGTTCTTGAGCGCCTTGTCGGCCTGGATGGCGTTCTGCAGATCCTGGATGGCCGGATCGCCGGCGACACGGCTGAGATAGTCGTCAAGCAACCGGTCTGCGGCCACGATCACGTCCTTCGCTTCGCGGACATCGGCGATGATCGCCGTCAACCGTGCGCGGCTGACCTCGGAGAACCGCTCATAGAGCATCGCCAGGATCGCCGATTTGTTGGGAAAATAGTGATAGACGGTGGCGATCGGCCCGCCCGCCAGCATGCCGACCTCCTTCATGGTCACGGCGTCGATACCCTTCTCGCCGATCAGCCGCATGGTCGTCGACAGGATCGCGTCGATGCGCTCGCGGCTGCGTTCCTGCTTGGGCCTGCGCCTGGGCTCGGTCGCCATTCTCTTCACTTCGGTCATGCACCGATCTTTCGCACGGTTTCCAAATTCCGGTTGACAAAAAATATGATCAAGTATCAGTTTCTGAAATGCTGACAGGTTGTCAGCTTTTTTGCCGCACGGCAAGGACGTTGGGAGGCGCCTTTGACTTCGACAACTACCGGCCACGCAGGCAATGGCGACTGGCTGGTCGGCAATCCGACCGGCGCACAACTTGCCTCGGCCCTGTGGATCGGTTCGGTTGGCCTGCTCATTCTAGGCCTGCAGCCGGTGCTGCTCGGGGCCCTTTACACCGAGGGCCATGTCAGCGGCGATGAACTGGCGCTGGTCGCCACCGCCGAGATGATCGCCATCGCCATCGGTTCGGCTGTCGTGGCGATGTTGCTCTCGGCGCGCAACATGCGCTGGAAAAGTGCCATCCTTCTGCTGCTGCTGGCGCTGGCCAATGTGTGGACGGCCTATGCTGCAAGCGCCAACACGCTGATTGCGGCCCGCGCCCTGGCCGGGCTCGCCGAAGGCGGTCTGGTCGCGGTCGCCACCGAACTGATCGCCCGTTCGCGGCGCGCCGAGCGCATCGGCGGCTTTTTCGTCACCATGCAGACGTTGGCGCAATGCGCGCTTGCCCTGTTGCTGGCGCTTTATGTCATTCCGGCCGCCGGGTCGGCGGGTGGGTTCATTGTTCTTGCCGTCGTCTGCGTCGTGTCGCTGGCGGTCGCCTTCACCGTACCCGGCGACTATGCCGACCTGCCCAAGGAAGAGAATCTGGCCAATGTGCTGACGGTTCCTTCGATGACCGCGCTGTTGTCGGTCTTTTGCTACTTCATGTTCTTCGGCGCGGTCTGGGCCTTTCTGGAGCCGCTTGGCGCCCAATACGGCATCGATGGCCGCACCGTCGGCCTGATCGTCTCGGCCAGCCTGGCGGTGCAGGTCCTGGGTGCGATGACGGCCACCGTGTTCGAGGCGCGCATCGATTATCGCGCCGCCATCGCCACGATCGGTGTCGTGGCGCTTGTCTGCTCCCTGGTTCTGGCCAGCGGACCTGGCCTCACGATATTCTGGATCGCAGCCCTGATCATGGGCTTCATCCTCTTGTTCATCGTGCCCTACCAGATCCGGCTGGCGATCACCGCCGACGAGACGCGCACCGCCGTGCTGCTGGTGCCGGCAGCCCAGCTGTTCGGCCTGGCGATCGGCCCGATCGCGGCGTCGCTGCTCATCGACGGCAAGGATTTCCGGCCGGTGCCGGAATTCGCCGCCGCCAGTGCCGTTGCCAGCGTCGCGCTGCTTGGTCTGTTCGTCCTGGTGTCGCGGCGTCGCCGCGCCGTTGCCTGAGCGGGGGAGCGCCATGTCGAACCGTTGGAGCAACTGGTCGGGCTTGGTCACTGCTGAACCGAAGCTGATCGCCAGCCCCACTGACGCCGGCGAGCTTGGCGATCTCATTCGTACCGCACCCGGCCCGGTCCGCGTCGCCGGCGCCGGTCATTCCTTCACCCCGCTGGTAGAATCCGAGGGCACGATCCTGTCCCTGGAGAGACTGGAAGGGCTGGTCTCGCATGACGCGCAAAAACATCAGGCGCGGGTGCGGGCAGGGACCCGGCTTGGCCCGCTCATGCACATCCTGCAAGGCATTGGCCAGGGCCTGCCCAACATGGGCGACATCGACCGTCAGGCGATCGGCGGCGCGCTGGGCACCGCCACGCATGGCTCGGGACCGAGGCTCGGCGCCTATCACACGCAGCTGGAGACGGTGCAGATCGTCGACGGGCTTGGCAAGGTCCGCGATTTCAAGCGGGGAGGGGATCAGGACATGATCCATGCCATCGGCGTCGCACTCGGCGCCTTCGGCGTGCTCAGCGAAGTGACGCTGAACAACATTGCGACCTACCGGCTGCGCCGCCGCAAATGGGTGCTGCCGATCGCCGACATGCTGCGCGATTTCGAGGCGATGATGGCCGCGCATCGCTCGGCCGAATTCTACTACATTCCGTTTTCCGGTTATGCGCAGTTCATCGCCAGCGATCTCAGCGACGCAGCACCGACCCCGCGACCTCCGGAAGCGGATGAGGCTGGGTTGAGGACGCTGCGCCGGCTGCGCACCGGGCTTGTCTGGCTGCCATCGCTGCGCCGCCGATTGATCCTGGGCGCCATCGCCAAATTGCCGGCCGAGGACTACGTGCAGGACTGGCTCAATGTCTATGCCAGCGACAGGCAGACCAAGTTCAACGAGATGGAATATCATCTGCCGTTCGAGGAGGGGCCGAAGGCGCTGGCCGAGATCATCGAACTGACCGAGAAGCGCTTTCCCGAGGTCTATTTCCCGATGGAGGTGCGCACCGTCGCGCCTGACCAGTTCTGGCTCTCGCCCTTTTACAACAGGCTGACCTGCTCGATCGCCATCCACCATGACGCCGCGAACGACCCGTTGCCTTTCATGCAGGCGGCGGAGCCGATCTTCCGCAAATATGGCGGCAGGCCGCATTGGGGCAAGATGCACAGCCTCAAAGCGGCGGATTTGAAAAAGCTCTACCCGCGCTGGGACGATGCCATGGCGGTGCGCCGCGACATCGATCCGGAAAACCGCTTCGTCTCGCCCTACATTGCCGGCTTGTTCGGCATCGAGAAATGAGCGCCTATTTTTCCACCCTGTCGGATGCGCTGAAGCAAGCTGGCATCTTCCAGCCCTGCCTGGTGCTCGATCGCGATCGGCTGGACGGCAACATTGCCCTGGTCAAGGAGAGACTGGGTCCCGGCCTTGCCGTGCGGTTGGTCGACAAATCGCTCGCCTGCCTGCCGCTGCTTGCGCATATCGCCAAGGCGCTTGGCACCAATCACGTCATGACCTTCCACCCGCCGATCAGCGAGGCGGTGCTGAGGACGTTTCCGGATGCCGATCTGCTGTATGGCAAGCCGATACCCGTCGATGCGGCAAGGACGACGCTGACGACAGCTGACGCCGACTGGTCGCGTGTCTGCTGGTTGATTGATACGCAGGAGCGGCTGGCGGAATATGGCGCACTCGCGACCGACTTGGGCACAGAGCTGCGCATTGCTTTCGAGATCGATGTCGGGCTGCATCGCGGCGGCTTTGCCGATCCCGAGGCCTTGTCGAGGGCGTTGAATGCGCTCCTGGCCCACAAACGCCTGCGTTGCGAAGGCGTCATGGCCTACGAGGCGCACGCGCCGCTCATTCCGGCTCTGTTCGGCGGGCCGGCGAAAGCCTTGGCAAAGGCGTCGGCGCGGGCCGCGGCGTTCGTTGCTTGTCTCGGCCCCAACCAGCGCCGCATCCTGAACATCGGCGGCAGCAAGACCGCGCTGCTTCATCATGGCGGCGCGGCCAATGAAGTGTCGATGGGCTCGGCCTTCGTGCTGCCCAGCGACTTCGATACATCAGGTCTCGACGGCTTCCAGCCGGCGGCCTTCATCGCCACGCCAATGCTGAAAGTGGTCGAGCCGATGCTGCCCGGCCCGCCGGTCGTCACTCGCCTGCTGCAGGCGCTCGGCCGGTTTCCAGCCAAGGGCTGCTATCTCTATGGCGGCAAGTGGATGGCCGAGCCGGTGTTCCCCAAAGGCATGATGACGAACGGCCTGCTTGGCCTGTCCTCGAACCAGCAATTCATGGGCCTGCCGGCCGATGCTACCGCAAGGCCAGGCGACTACGCCTTCCTGCGCCCGACGCAGAGCGAGGCCGTGCTGCAGCAGTTTGGATCGATCGCGGTGTTTTCCGGCGGCAGGATAGTCGATCGCTGGCCGGCGCTGCCAATGGCATGATCGCCTACGCCTTGACCGGCACCCAGATCTCCAACCCGCCATTGCCGCTGTGGGCATCGAATTCGGGACCATAGCGCCCGAATTCCGGTGCATCTGCGATGTCATGACCGGAGGCGGGTAGCCAGCTGTTCCAGATCGTGTTGATCGTGCGGCGGATTGTCGAGATGTGCTCCCGATGCGAGAACACCGCGTATTTCTGCGCCGGCACCCTCACCCGGTAGAACTCCTTCGGCAAGTCCGCAAAATCGGACACTTCGACGCCGACCACATAGTCGAAATTGCCCGCGTCGTCGCCGTTGAGGCAGACGCCGTAGAAAACGCCGGCGATCTCGCCGGGGATGTTGCCGATATAGGGACTGAAGCGCTGCCACTGCATCGGAATGCCGGCGCTGCTCTCGCAACTGTAGCGTTCGCCAAAGCCACCGATAAGGAAGGGCCGGCTGGTCTCGAAGCGCGGCGGTTCGAGTGTGCTGAGCAGGGAATGGTCCATCAGGATTGGCTCCACAAGGTCGAGGGTCTTAGTCGTGCCTTGCGCGCGCACCAGTTCCGGCGTGGTGCCGAACTGGTCGCGGAAGGCACGGGTGAACGCCTCATGCGAGTTGTAGCCGGCATCGAGCGCAACGCTGAGGATGTCGGGCGCCCCGCCGGCCAGCTTGCGTGCCGCTTCGGTCAGCCGGCGCGAGCGCATGTAGCCCATCACCGAGCGGCCGGTGGCAGCGCCGAAAGCCCGCGTCACATGAAAACGCGACACGCCGCTGCTTTGGGCGACATCGTCGAGCGAGATCGCTTCCGGCAGATGGCTCTCGACGAACCACAGCGCTTTCTCGGTCGGGTTCATTTTTCTTCTCGCATTGGCCAGATCATGATGCCGTTCCCTGGCGCGGCCAGTTTGATCGAAATTGCGCATCCGGCGCAATCCGCGCCAATCCCGTCGCAGTTCGCGCACCGATATGGCCCAGCACGTCAAGCGCTTCGCTTGACAGCGCCAGGCGACACTTTATAGAACGTTATATTATTACACACCGCGAGCGTGCAATGTCTGCCTCCCTCACGTGGCCCATCACTCCATCCGAGAAATCCGTTGCGATGCGATCGGCGCAAAACTACGCTGAGGCGGTGATGGTCCCCGAGTCGAAAGGCGAGGGGTGAAAAGGGAACGCGGTGAGATCCCCAGGGATCGAGGCCGTGGCTGCCCCCGCAACTGTAAGCGGCGAGCAAAATCCATGAATGCCACTGGCCGGCAAGGCTGGGAAGGCTGGATGGCGCAACGACCCGCGAGCCAGGAGACCTGCCATCAGCATGAGTTGACCGGACGGGGTGTGCCGGGAGGAAACGCGAATCTCGGTCTTGTCGGCCGGCTCGCCAGCTTCCTTCCGTCGCCAGTTTTGGAAAGTGACGGAAAGTTGGACGGCTCCATCGATCCCATCCATCGCATCATCGTGTGCACGCTTTGCTGTGACCTTGTGACCGGGGTCAGGTCCGGGGAAGACCTTTGCACCGATTTGCGCTCCCGGCTTTCGGCCCAGCATGAGCCGGCCGTTGCGCGCGGCTTCGCGGTCGAAGGCGTGGCCTGCATGGCGGGCTGCTCGCGGCCGCTGACCGTCGCGTTTCAGGCACACGGTAAAGCTGCCTATCTCTTCGGCTCCATCGACGCGCGCGCCGATGTCGGCGACCTCGTGCGATTCGCCAGACTCTACGCGTCGCTCGCCGATGGCTGGTGCAGTTCCGGTCAGCGTCCGGCGGGATTGGCCGGCAAGACGCTGGCCCGCATTCCCGGTTCGGGCAATCCGGCGGGCGGCAGCCGATGACCGCAGCGCTCCTCGAAGCCCATGACCTCTGCGCCATGGCGAATGGGCGGGATCTGGTTCAGGCGGTCAGCCTGTCGGTGGCCGCTGGCGACCGCCTTGCCATCATCGGTCCCAATGGCGCCGGCAAGACGACGCTGGTGCGCATGCTGTCGGGCATGCTGCGGCCGAGTTCCGGCGAGGTGAAGCTCACTGGGCGCCGGCTGGACAGGATTTCGGCCGCCGAGCGGGCACTGCATATGGCCGTTGTCGGCCAGACCGACCAGCCCGATCCGCGGCTGGCGGTGATCGACTATGTCGAGCTTGGCCGGGTCCCGCACGCCGGGCTGAGACGCAGGAGCGAGGAACGCGATATTGTCGTCGATGCGCTGCGCCGGGCCGGCCTGCTGCCGCTGCTTGGCCGCACCATCGGCTCGCTGTCGGGCGGCGAGCGCCAGCGTGCCCAACTGGCCCGCGCCATCGCCCAGCAGCCAAAGATCCTGTTCCTTGATGAGCCGACCAACCATCTCGATCCGCGCGCCCGCGGCGAACTGCTCGAACTCGTGGCCGGCCTTAGCATGACCGTGATCGCGGTGCTGCACGATCTGGCGCTGGTCGCGCCGTTCGCCACCAAGGTGGTGGTGATGAACCACGCGCGTCTGCAAGCGCTCGCCGCGCCGCGCGAAGCGCTGACCCAAAAACTGATCCGCGAGATTTTCGGCATCGATGTTCTGCGTCTGCGCCATCCGACCGAAGACCGCGAACTGACGGTGTTCGAAGTGCCAAACCGTGCCGCGCCGCCGTCCTGATTGAAGCCATTCGGTATTCGACCCATCCCATCCACAAAGGAGCAACACCCCGTGAAACGCCTTGCCTTTTCGCTTGCCTTCTCGCTTCTGGCCTCGACAGCCCTGGCCTTCCCCGTGACCGTCGACAGCTGCGGCAAACCGCTGACCTTCGATGCCGCACCGAAGCGCGCCGTGATCCATGATCTCAACATGGCCGAGATGGCTTTCGCGCTGAAACTGCAGCCGTCGATCGTCGGCCTGACCGGCATCACCGGATGGTACAAGGTCGGTCCCGAGTTCAAGGCCGAGCAGGGCTCGATCCCGGAACTGGCGCCGAAATACCCGACACTCGAAAACCTCGTCGCCGTCGAGCCCGATTTCTTCTTCGCCGGCTGGTACTACGGCATGAAGCCGGGCGGCGAAGTGACACCCGATACGCTTGCCCCGCACGGCATCAAGACGCTGGTGCTGACGGAAAGCTGCGTTCATCTCGACAAGAACCGCCCGGCCGCCTCGATGGACCTGCTCTATGGCGACGTCGAAAAGCTGGGCAAGATCTTTGGCAAGGAGGCCGAGGCTGAAAAGCTCGTTTCGGGCTGGAAGACGCAGCTCGCCGATATCACCGCCAAGGTCGGCGACCGCAAAGGGACCCGGGTGTTCCTCTATGATTCCGGCGAGGACAAGCCGTTTACCGCAGGCAAGTTCGCCATCCCCAGCGCAATGATATCAGCCGCCGGCGGCGACAACATCATGGCCGACATGGACACCAGCTGGGGCAACACGGACTGGGAAACGGTGGCGTCGCGCAATCCGCAATTCCTCATCCTGCTCGATTACCAGGACGGTGGCGGCTACAGGAAGCTGCTCGATTTCCTGAAGGCGCATCCGGCCATGAAAGAGACGGACGCGGTCAAGAACGAGCGCTTCGTCGCCCTGCGCTATGCCGAACTGACGCCGGGACCCGCCAACATCGAAGCGATCGACAAGATCGCCAAGGCGATGCATCCGGAAGCCTTTTGAGCTTGCGGCACAGGGCATTTGCACTGGCCATGATGGTGGGAGCGGCGGCGATCGCCGCTCTCGCTCTGCTGTCGATCGCCTATGGCTCGACGCTGATCCCATTGACCGACGTCGTTGCCGCGCTTGGCCGTGCAATCGGCTTCAGTGGGCACGACGTCTCCGGGCCGGTCGGCAAGATCATTGTCGATCTGCGGCTGCCGCGCACCATCCTGGCTATCTGCGTCGGCGCCGGGTTGGGCGTCGTCGGTGCGCTTCTGCAGACGGTGACCCGCAACGATCTTGCCGATCCGTTCCTGTTCGGCCTATCGTCGGGAGCCGCCGCCGGCGCTGTTTCCGTCATCACCGTCTTCGGCGACAGTTTTGGTATCTGGACGTTGCCGGTCGCGGCCTTCACCGGCGGCATATTGGCTGCCGGTGTCGTCCTGCTTCTGGTCGCGCGGGTGAGGGGGCAAGGCCCGGAGCGGCTTATCCTTGCCGGCCTCGCCGTCTCGTTCCTATTCACCGCCTTGACCAACTACCTGGTCTTTGCCGGCGACCAGCGCGCCGCCCACTCCGTGCTGTTCTGGACGATGGGCGGCCTTGGCCTGGCGCGCTGGGACAATATCTGGCTCGGCGCACTGGGTGCGGGCACCATTCTGGCTTACGCGCTATGGAACCACCGCCGGCTCGACGCTTTCCTGGCCGGCGAAAATGCCGCCGAAAGCCTTGGCGTGCCGGTGGCGCGGATGCGCCGGACGACCTTTCTTGTCGCCGCTTTCTCGACGGCTGTCCTTGTCTCTGTCGCGGGCGTCATCGGCTTCGTCGGGCTGATGATCCCGCATCTGTCGCGGCCGCTGGCGGGTCCCTTGCATCTGCGCCTGGTTGCCAGTTGCGCCGTCTTCGGCGCGGTGCTGCTGCTGGCCAGCGATCTTCTGGCCCGAACGCTGCTGCCGCCGCAGGAACTGCCGATCGGCATCATCACCAGCTCGGTCGGCGCGTTCTTCGTCGTCACCATGCTCATCCGCAACCGGCTCTGACGGGCAAGAGTTCGCCAGCTCCGAGCTCTCAGACGGTCCAGAAATAGCGCACAATGTGAAAGAACACCGGCGCGGCGAAGACCAAGCTATCGGTGCGGTCCATCATGCCGCCATGGCCTTCGATCAGGTGGCCCCAGTCCTTGACGCCCTGGTCGCGCTTGATGGCCGAGGCGACCAGCCCGCCCAGAAATCCCATCGAGCAGGCGACGAAAGCCACGGCCGCCGCCTGCAGCGGCGAGAAGGGTGTCACGAACGACAACAGCGCGCCGAGCAGGCTCGCCGACACCAGTCCGCCAATCAGCCCTTCCCAGGTTTTCGACGGCGAGACGTTCGGCGAAAAACGGTGTTTTCCGAACAGCTTGCCGAAGATGTATTGCAGCACGTCGCTGCCTTGCACGACGATGATCAGGAAGGCGATCAGCAACAGGGTGCGGCCTTCGAAGCCCGGCACGTTGAGTGTCAGCAGGGCGGGGACATGGCTGACACAATAGACCGAGATCATCACCGCCCATTGCTGCGCGGCGATCCGCTCGAGGAAGCGTTCCGTGTCGCCATGCAGCGCCGTGATGGCCGGCATCAGCAGGAAGCAGTAGACCGGAATGAAGATGACGAAGAGCCCGTACCAGGCGGTCCACACCAGCCAGTATTGAAACGGTATGATGATGCCGAACATGCCAAGCAGCACCCAATGGTCGCTGCGGCGGGTGTGCGTGAGCGTCACGAATTCGCGCAGCGCGGCGAAGGAGATCAGCGCGAACAGGATGGTCATGCCGTAGCGGCCGAAGAAGAAGGCGACCGTCATCAGCGCCACCATCACCCACCAGGCGTTGATGCGCTGGGTGAGATTGACCAGCGTCGAGCTGAGCGGCTTCGGCGCCCGCGCCGAAAGGATAGCGGCGACAATGCTTGCGGTGGTCAAAACCGCCAGCAGGCCGATGATCAGGATGGAGATCTCGTGGCGCATCAATCGTCTCGCTCGGGGCGCGGGTTGAGCGCCAGAAGCGTGGCGTGGGCGCGCTCGAGAAAGGCGCGGCGTTCCTCGCCCGGGCCAACCGCGACCGGCGCGCCGAAAACGACTCGGCACAGCAGCGGAACCGGCAGGAACTGGCCCTTGGGCAGCACGCGCGACATGTTCTCGATCCAGCACGGGATCAGCTCGACCTGTGGCCGCGCCATCGATAGATTGTAGAGGCCGGAGCGGAAGGCCAGTAGCGGCTCCTCGGTCATGTTGCGGGTGCCCTCGGGAAACAGGATCAGCGAATGGCCCTGGTCGAGAACCGACAGCATGATCTCGATCGGGTTTTCCTCAGGCTTCGTCCATTGCCGGTTGATGAGCACGGACGACAGCATGTCCTGCGCGATGAAGCGGCGCAGCCGCGACTTTCCCCAGTATTCGCCGGCAGCCACCGCATGGGTGATCGCGCGCTCCTTTTCGCTGAGGCAGGCCGACAGCAAGATGAAGTCGCCATGGCTGGTGTGATTGGCGAAATAGATGCGCTGCCGGTCGGACGGCAGGCTGCCGTTCCAGATCGGACGCACCCCGGTCACCATCCAGGCCAGCGCCGAGAGGCCGACGGAGGTTACCGTCTGCAGCAAGGTGAAGGTCTTGAGCGAAAGCTTGTTCATCGCGGCGCCCAAAACCCCGCCGCCAGAAGCGCTGCGGCAAACAGGGCCAAGGCGGCGCGCTGCTTGAACAGCAAGCGGCTTGTGCCGGCCATGCGGTCGTCGAGCGAGCGTGTCGTGGACGGGGAGGGTTTTAGCCGCATGCGCGCCAATATGTCATCCACCGCGGCACCGCCGGAAGCCTCGTCCTTGTGGCTGGCCATCAGCCGGAACAGCAGCGCATCGAACACCAGCAACGCCGACAACACGAGCACGACAACCGCGATCGCGGCTGAGACCGACAATGGGATGGCCGCGCGTAGGCTCCCGAAGGCGCCGCGCGGCGAAGCAGTCAAGGGCGTAAGGATATTGGCGGCCACCACAATTGCCGCCGGCCATGCGGCCTGCCGCATCAGCATGCGGGCGAAACGACCGGCGCGTTCCTGGTAGGCATTGCCGGTCATGACGCTGCCCGCTCCGCAGCCTCGGCAAGATGAACCGGCCGGCCGGTCGTCATCAGCATCTCGCGGGCAAGCGCCGGCGTCCTGGCTCTGCCGGTCGCCACCAGCCATTCGGCAACAACGCCAGCGCTGCGCTGGAAGCCGAGCGCGCAGCACACCAACACGGGGCCGTCGCGGCGCGCACTCTCCAGCGCGCTGGCTGCCTGTTGCCGCATCGCCACTGGCGGCGGCAACAGGTCGATCATCGGAAAGCTGATCCAGCGGCAATCGGCTCGCGCCGGCTTTTCGAGTTCGGCGGCGAGGTCGATGACCGTGCCGAAGCTGTTGGCTTCGCGTGCTGTGGGAAAGCGCCCGAGAAAGATGCCGTCGGCAATCGCCACCTGAGGAGCAAGACTGCGCGTCCAGGCCCATATGTTTGCCCGAGCGCCGAGGCGGTAAGGCAAGAGCAGGATACGGCTTGCAAGCGTGATGCTGCCATCGGCGGATTTCTGGAACACCTTTGCGCCGGCCCCGGCATAGGCGAAGGCGACGATTGCCAGCGCCAGCGCCGGCCAAAGCAGGAACAGCGCGACGGCACAAAACAAGGCGCCGAGCGCGGCACCCGCCAGCGCAAGGGCGGCGCCCAGCGCATAGAACAGCGCCAGACGCCGCGCTTTCGCGTCGCTGGTCAGCCGGAAGCCTGAAAACGGCAACGCACCGCTGCGCGGAAACAGCCACAGCGCAAAGAACCCGAGCAGCGCGCCGGTCGGGATATCGATGAAGTGATGCTGCCAGGTCGTCAGCAGCGAGGCGCCGATCAGAAAGCACCAGCCATGCCAGAGCGGCAGGAGCAATCCGCTGAGCCGGTGGCGCCAATGATCCCAGATGATCACCAAAAGGGCGATGTGCAGCGAGGGCGCCTGGTTGAACGGCTTGTCGAAACCGCCGAGCACGGCAAACAGGAAGCCGGGCAGGCCGGTCGTCGCGGGCCGCACGAATGTCGCGGTCAGCGGGAACAGGATGAAGCAGGCAACGGCGACGACCTGCGCGGTGAGATAGCGCCCGGCCAGGCGGTCGACCCCTTGCCTGTTGCCGTTGAGTAGCAGCGACAGGCCGTAGAACAGGTTGATCGACCAGTAGGGCACGATGGTCCAGGCCATGAAGGGGATGCCGTGTTCCCAGGAGAACACGATGCTGCCGACGTCGTCGCGCCGCGACGCTAGCCAGTTGGCGAAGCCGTAGCTGAGGTAGAAGAACGGCGCCAGGAAGGCCAGCCAAAGAGCTGCCCTGACGACCACCCGTCCGTAGGGTTCGGCGCGCGCTGTGGATGCAAGCGATGACACCATGCTGGTCAGCGGCGCCGCGCGACCGAGACGGTGAAGATGCCCCATTGGTCGATGCGCTGCTCCAGCTTGTCGAAGCCGGCGGCTTCGACAAGCTGGTCCATCTCGCCTTGTGTGCGCCGGCGCATCACCCAGGCTTCGCCGCCGCGATGCGAGGTCAGGCTGCGGGCGATCATCTCGAGCTGGGGGTGCCAGGGCTGGTTGGTGTAGAGCAGCAGGCTTCCCGGCTGCATGGCGCTGGCCAATCCACCGAGCGAGCGGGCGACCATCGCATTGTCGGAGAACAGTTCGTAGAGGCCGGAAACGATGGCGAGGTCGGGCGCCGGATCGGCCTTGGCAAGCATATCGGCATCGAAGGCATCGGCGCGCTGGAACGAGACATCAGCCGGCAATTGCCGCTCGGTGATCAGCTTGCGGCCAAGCTGGACATTGAGGTCAGAATAATCCTGCAGGCGCACGCTCGTCGGCTGGTCTGGGCTCTTCACGATGGCATCGAGAACATAGCGGCCGTGGCCGGCAGCGATGTCGAGAATGTGCGCCGGCCGGCCAGCGGCCTTGAGCGTCGCCAGGCAAGAGCCGATCAGTTCTTCCAGATGCAGCTTGCGCTGGCGGATGCCGCGCCAGCCGATGGCTTCCAGGAAGATGCGGTCGACGACGCGGCCAACAGGTGTCAGACCGCGCGCGTCGTTCTCGTAGACGTAATCCAGCGTCGAGCCGGAATCGAAGCCGGTGGCGATGCCGGTCTTCATACCCTGGGAGACCCAGGCGCCCATGCGGATGGAGGCGCGGCTGAATGCCCAATAGAGGCCCTTGGGCGACAACAGATCGAGCGGCGAGGCAAGCCTGTCAGCCTCGTCGCGCGTGTAGCCGGCAATGTCCGCCTGCTTCAGGTCGACCGGCACATCTGGTGCTGCGAACTGCCTGGCCAGGAACGGCCGGATCAGATCAAGGGCCTTTGCCCGGTCGCGCTCGCCCAGCGTGTCGTGGAAGAAGCCCGGCAACACATGGCGTTCCTTGGCGCGGCTGCCGAGATTGACGAAGAACGCGTGCTGCGGGCCGTGGCGCACCACCCAGTCGCTGCCCGAGAGCAGAAGCTGCGTCGGCGCGGTGATGGCGCGGGCGTCAGCGACGATACGGGCGGCGTGCTGGTAGAGTTCGACCAGGATGTTGGAGGCGATTGGCCGCGTGATCAGCGGATCGCTCTCGAAAGAGGCGATGCGTACGGGATCGTGGGTCAGGAATTTCGCCTTGACGTAGGAATTGACGAAGAAACGGCCCTTGAGCTTCTGCCAGAGCGCGATGCCTTCCTTGGCGAAGGGCACGTAGAGCTTTACCGAAAAGGCCGGTGAGGCCAGCACTATGGCGCGCAGCTTCGGCGCATAGTCGTGCACCCAGGCGGCGGCAAGCACGGCGCCGAAGGATTGTGCGATCAGCGCGATATCGCGCGTGGCGAAGCCATCCCTGGCGGCAATCTCGCGCATGAAGCAGTCGATGTCGCGCACCAGGGTCGAGAAGGACGGGGCATAGCCGCGCTCGCCGGACGAACGGCCATTGCCACGGGCATCCCAGGCATAGAAGGCGTGGTCCGGCATCTGCAATTCATCGACCAGATGGGCCATGCGGCCGCCATGCTCATGGCCGCGATGGAAGAGCACCACCGCGCCCTTGGCATCGGTGGAAGCTGCCGGCCAAAAGCGGTAGAAGATCTCCGTCCCGTCATGGCTGCGGAAGACCCGCTCCAGCGCTTGCCGCTCAAGGCTTTGCGTGGCCACCGCGGCGATCGGTTCGTGCATCATGGTCTTTCCCTCTGGCGGCATGGCGAGCCTCGATGCTCAGCTGGCGCTGCCAATAAGGCCGGCGCGTATCCGGTTTATGGCGGTCAACAGCGAAAGCGTTGCCATGGCCGGAAACACAAATGGCGCGATGGATGCCGGCCAGAGCCCGGCGGCGCACAGCACGGCGACCACGCTGAGCGCCAACGCCCTGTCGCTCTTGCCGAACGGCCCGGCATAATTACGTCCGATCTTGGCAGCGATGCCGAGCACGCCGGCGAATTCGGTCAGCACCGCCGATATCGCGAAGGCGACGACGCCCCATGGGGCAAATTCCGGAAAGACGGCAAAAGGGAGAATCAGCGCGAGGTCCGAAACGACGTCGCAAAATTCGTTCAGATACATGCCGAGCGTCGAGGCTTGCCCGTGTTCCCGCGCCAGCATGCCATCCACGGCATTCAGCGCCATGCGCACGAACATCACCGCGGGAATGAGCAACAGTAGCCAGCGCCATTCATGCAGGATCGCGATGGCCGTCCCGGCCGCGGTCGACATCAGCGCCGCCAGGATGGTTATGCTGTTTGCGGTCACCCCGATTGCCGCCAGCCGATTGACCAGCGGCCGCAGTCGTCCCTGGAAAGCCGGCTTGAGAGCGTAAAGCGTCGGCATTTTCGTGATCCCCCGATCCTGATCAGCGGCTGTACATCAATATGTCAAACGCGACCAGAGCAGAGGACGCTACGGTTCGACTGCCACGGCCGCGCGCCGGCCGTTGCCAAATCGCTAACCATGATTGGCCCGGCATGGCTCTCATGCACATTTGCCGGCTTCTTGTGCAGCGCGGCATCTTGAATAGTAAGCACGCTTATTATATATACCGCTCATGGTTTCCGATGGCATCGACAGATTGGGGTTCTTGATCCACGACGTGCAGCGCTTGATGCGCAAGCGCTTCGAGGCGAGGGCCAGCGGCTTGGGGCTTTCTTCGGCCCAATGGCGGCTGCTGGTCCGTGTTGCCAAGGAAGACGGGGTCGCGCAGGCGCGGTTGGCCGAACTTCTCGAAATCGAGCCGATCAGCGTTTCGCGCCTGGTCGATCGCATGGAGGAGGGCGGCTGGATCGAGCGTCGGCCCGACGCCACCGATCGCCGCGTCCGCATGATTTTCCTGACACCCAAGGCGAGCGATGCCTACGCCGTGATCAAGAGCATTGCCGGGGAAGTCTATGAGGAATCACTGGTCGGCGTGAAGCCGGAAGCCCGCCGTGTCCTTGTCGAGGGGCTCGAGGCGATGGTCCGGAACCTGACTGACGACGAGACGCCGTCCATTGAAAAAGTAAAGAATACAGAAGGCACAGCAGCATGAACGCGGTAGCCAAGATAGACGAGAAAGTGACAGAGCTGGAGATGGAAGCACCGGAAAAGCCGGCCGCGCCCCCGGTGGCGGTTGCTCCTCCGGTCCAGCCAGCCTTGGCGCCGGTGAAGAAAAAGCGCCGGCTGGGCCGTCTCCTGCTGATGGTCGCGCTGCCCGCCGCGCTGGCTGTCGGCGGCGGTTACGTCTGGGTCACCGGCGGCCGCTACCAGGAGACGGAGAACGCCAATCTGCAGCAGGCCAAGGTGTCGATCGCTTCCGACACGGCTGGCCGTATCGTTAAAGTCGACATCTTCGATAACCAGCTGGTCAAACAGGGTGACGAGCTGTTTGCCATAGATCCCGAGCCCTACCGGATCGCTTTGGCGCAGGCCGACGCGGCGGTGGCGGGCGCGCGTCTCAATGTCGAGCAGCTGCGCGCGGCTTACGGCCAGTCGATGGCTCAGCAGAAATCCGACACCAGTCAGGTCGCCTTCGCCCAGTCGCAGTTCGACCGCGCCGCCGACCTTGCCCAGAAGGGCATCAACGCCAAGTCGTCGCTGGACGAAGCCAAGAACGACCTCGACAAGGCCAAGCAGCAGCTCGCCGTTGCCGAGCAAGGCATCATCAGCGCCAAGGCAGCCCTTGGCGGCAATCCCGACATCGAGACCGACAAGCACCCGACTGTGATGGCCGCGCTCGCCGCACGCGACAAGGCGGCCTACGATCTGGCGCAGACCACGGTCAAGGCGCCGGCTGACGGCGTCATCAGCCAGGCCTCGTCGTTCAAGGTCGGCCAGTATGTCGGTTCCGGCACGCCGCTGTTTTCACTGGTCGAGACCGGCGACACCTGGATCGCCGCCAATTTCAAGGAAACGCAGCTCACCCACATGAAGCCCGGGCAGAAGGCCGATATCGTGGTCGATACCTATCCGGGACGCACCTTCGAGGCGACGGTCAAGGCGATTGGCGCCGGCACCGGTGCCGAATTCTCGCTGCTGCCGGCCCAGAACGCCACCGGCAACTGGGTCAAGGTCACGCAGCGCATTCCCGTGCGTCTCGAACTGACCGATGCCGACGCCAAGATGGCGTTGCGCACCGGCATGAGCGCCACCGTTACCGTCGACACCGGCGTGGTGCGTGGCCTGCCGTCGATCTTCGGTCACGCCACGGCCGGCGAGGCCGCGCAGTAAAAATCAACAGAATCCCGCTGGGATCAGCGGGTGGAGGTGAATAGCAGGATTGGTCTGATGGGAGGAGCTGGAAGGATCAGAATTTGGGCGAAGCCGCATCGCAGCTCGACTGAAATCTGAAATCTTCGACGCAGACCCGTCGGTCCTCATGTTTCCGGGCGGCAGGCATCCGCTCATCAGAGACTCTCAGTCGATGTAACCCCCACATCGATAATCGCGTCCCACCGCGATGAGGGTCTCTCAACGGAAGGCGTTGCCGCCCGGAAACCCGTTGTACACGTTTTTGTTACCTGCTGGAAGTTCCCTGTCATGAGCACGCCTGAACCCTTCAAAGAAGTGCCGCATCGCGGCCTGATCACGGTCGCGCTCATGCTGGCGACGATCATGCAGGCGCTCGACACGACGATCGCCAACGTCGCGCTGCCGACCATGACGGGCGATCTCGGCGCCTCGCCGGACAACATCAACTGGGTGCTGACCTCCTATATCGTTGCCGCCGCCATCATGACGCCGGTCACCGGCTGGCTGGCCGACCGCTTCGGCCGCAAGGAACTGTTCCTGACGGCAGTGGTCGGCTTCACCGTGTTCTCGATGCTGTGCGGCATCGCCTGGAGCCTGGAGACCATGGTGTTCTTCCGGCTGATGCAAGGCGTGTTCGGCGCCGCGATCGTGCCTCTGTCGCAAACCTTCCTGCTCGACATTAATCCCAGGGAACGCCATGGCCAGGCGATGGCCATCTGGGGCGCCGGCATCATGCTGGGGCCGATTCTGGGCCCGACGCTTGGTGGCTGGCTGACCGAGAATTTCAACTGGCGCTGGGTGTTCTTCATCAACCTGCCGGTCGGCATCGTCGCCTTTCTCGGCATGGCCGCCTATTTGCCGGCCGTTGCCCGGCGCGTGCGTGGCTTCGATTTCTTCGGCTTCGCCATGATATCGCTCGGCGTCGGCGCGCTTCAGCTGCTGCTCGACCGCGGCGGTGAGGTCGACTGGTTTTCATCGGTCGAGATCTGGATCGAGCTTGGTCTCTCCCTCACCGGCTTCTGGGTGTTCATCATTCACACGATGACGGCGGAACACCCCTTCATCGATCCCAAGATCTTCCTCGACCGCAATTTCGTGACCGGGCTGGCGTTCATCTTCGTCATGGGTGTGCTCATCCTGGCGAGCATGTCGCTGCTGCCGCCGATGCTGTCGACCATCTTCGGCTATCCGACCGTCACCATCGGCGTCGTCATGGGGCCACGCGGTGTCGGCACCATGATTTCGATGCTCGTCGTCGGGCGGCTCATGAGCAAGATCGACGCCAGGATCCTCGTCGTCATCGGCTTCCTGCTGACCGCGCAGTCGCTCTACACCATGTCCAGCTTCACCCCGCAGATGGACAACTGGCTGATCATCAGCTCCGGCGTCATCCAGGGGCTGGGTATGGGAATGGTGTTCGTGCCGCTGTCGACCGTCGCCTTCGCCACGCTTGACGTGCGCTTCCGCACCGATGCTACGGCTCTGTTCAGCCTGGTGCGCAATCTTGGCTCGTCCATTGGCGTGTCGGTCGTGACGGTCCTGATGGTGCGCAACACGCAGATCAATCACACCGAGCTTTCGGCCTTCATCAACCCGTTCAACCCAAATCTGTGGGCGGTTTCTCCGGCAGCCGCAAGCGGCGATCCGATGGCGCTTTCGCAGGTCGATCGCATAGTCAATCTCCAGGCGATGATGATCTCCTACGTCAATGATTTCAAAATACTCATGGTGATGACGCTGCTTGCCATCCCGTTTGTTTTCCTGCTGCGCAAGCCAAAGCAGGCGCCTGCCGGTGGCGCACCAGCCGCGCACATGGACTAGCTTCGCCCTAGAATGGGCGCAGGGTTGATGGTGTCACGCGCCGGCTGAAGTGCGAATCATGTTGCGGCGGTGGCCGACCGAATTCATCCTGATGTCGAAGAATACTGAGCTCGAAAGTTCAAAATCGGTTCGATAACAGCGCTTGAGTCTCAGGTATCCAGGTTGCGCCGAATCGATCTCGGACCGGTTCATCTGTCGTTAGTACATCTGTAACACTATCGATCGACTTTCGTTTTACAAAGCAATCGTCTTTTTCTAGGCGCCAAATCGGAGGAGGTCTGTTGGTTACGAAATCATCCAGGAGACCCGCCGAAGCGCCCGAGTCGACCGGTCTGGCCGCCCTGACAAAATTGGCGGCCGTCTCGCATGAAATCCTCGAACGCGAGCTTCGGGCTACAATCGCCGCACTCGAGGGGCAGGCGCTTCGATTCGAGATGGTGATCGACAACATCTCGCAAGGCATCTGCTTTTTCGGCGCCGATGAACGACTGATCCTGTCCAACCGTCGCTATGCGGAGATTTACCGCATTGTGCCCGAACAATTGCAGCCGGGCCTGACATTGGGCGAAATAGTCGAACGCCGCGTCGCTGCCGGGACATCCGCTATGGCTGCCGACGCCTATCTCGCATTGGCCCGGTCGGTCAATTCGAGTACCACTTCGAGAATCTGGACCGCCAATCTCGCCGACGGCCGGACGATTCAGGTCTGCCATCAGCCAATGCCCGACGGCGGTTGGGTTTCCACGCATGAGGACATTACGGAGTTCACTGCGAATCGTCTGATTGCGGACGAGCGCATCTCGCTGCAAACGCTGATCGACTGGGTACCCGGCTATCTGTGGGTCAAGGACACCGAAAGCCGCTTCGTCGTGGTCAACAAGGCCCTTGCGTCCGACAGTGGCCGAGAGAAGACGAGCGACATGATCGGCTTGACCGATTTTGATCTTCATGCCCCCGAACTTGCGCAGAAATTTCGTCTCATCGAGCAGAACGTGCTGAACAGTGGACAACCGATGATCGACGAGGAGGAGTTTATTGTCGATGCGTCAGGCGCCGGCAAGTGGCTCTCGTCGACGAAGGTTCCGTTGCGCAATCTTGAGAACGAGATTTTCGGTCTGGTTGGCATCGCCCATGACATCACTGCCCGCAAGCAAGCGGACGTCCTTCGTGACGGGCAGGCGCATATCCTGGAAATGATCGCGATGAGCGCTCCGCTCGAGGACGTGCTCGACCGCCTCATGCGCTTGGTGGAATCTCAGCTGACAGGCATATTCGGTTCCGTCTTGCTGCTCGACAAGGACGGCAGCCATTTGCGGCACGGCGCCGCGCCGAGCCTGGCGAAAGACTATACTAACGCCCTGGATGGGATCTCCATCGGTCCCGAGGTGGGATCCTGCGGGACCGCCGTCTACCGGCGGGAGCCGGTCATTGTCACCGACGTCATGCAGGATCCGCTGTGGGAGGATTACCGCGAACTGGTGGCGGTCTACGGCTATCGTTCGTGCTGGTCGACCCCGATCCTGTCGCATCAGGGCGCCGTGTTGGGCGTATTTGCGATGTATTCGATGACGGTGCGCGGACCGGCCGAGGCCGAGACCCGGCTGATTGATTTCACAACCCGCATCGCCGGAATCGCGATCGAGCGCAAACTGGCTGAAGACCAGATCCATTTCATGGCCAACCATGATGTGCTTACCGGGCTTCCCAATCGCGCCTTGCTGGAGGACCGGCTGTCGCAAGCGGTCCTGTATGCGCAGCGATACGATCGCTGGGTGACGGTGGTGTTCATCGATCTGGACAACTTCAAGCTCGTCAACGACACGCTCGGCCACAATGCCGGAGACGAACTCCTGAAGACTGTCGCCAGCCGTATGGTTGAATGCGTAAGGGCGACCGATACGGTTGTGCGACTTGGCGGCGACGAATTTGTCATCGTTCTGTTCGACCAGCCTACGAATGTCGATCGCATCTCGGAGACCTTGCAAACGATCCGGGCAGCGATTGCAGCGCCGGTTCATATCGAAGAGCATCACCTGAGGACGACGGCCAGCATCGGTATCGCGAACTACCCCAAGGATGGAGCGAGCCCGAAAACGCTCCTGGCCAATGCCGATGCGGCCATGTATCGCGCAAAAGAGCTCGGCCGCGACAATTTCCAGTTTTACGCTCCTGAATTCAACTCGAGGGCTCATGAAAAATTCGTGCTTCAGGAGGAATTGCGAAACGCCTTGGCCCGCTCGGAATTCGCGCTGCTCTATCAGCCCCAGGTCGATCTTCGCTCGGGGCGCGTCTTTGCGGTCGAAGCGTTGATACGCTGGAACCATCCGACACTGGGCGTGGTTTCGCCGATGACGTTCATTCCGACGGCCGAGGAGACAGGTCTGATCGTGCCGATCGGCGACTGGGTTCTGCATGAGGCCTGTCGACAGAACAAGGCCTGGCAGGATGCGGGTCTGCCGCCGATGACTGTTTGCGTGAATGTGTCTGCACGGCAATTCAGGGAAAGGAACCTGGTCGGCCGTGTCGTCAACGCGCTTAAGGATAGCGGTCTGGAGGCCAGATATCTCGAGTTGGAGGTGACCGAAAGCCTCATCATGCAGGATATCGAATTGGCGGTCGCCACGATGAACGAACTGCAAGCCCTGGGCGTTCAGATATCGATCGATGATTTCGGAACGGGCTATTCCAGCCTCAGTGCACTCAAGACCTTTCCAGTCGCACGGCTGAAGATCGACAAGTCCTTCATCAACGATCTCGCTGCCGATGAGAATGATCAGGCTGTCACCAGCGCCGTGATTTCGCTGGGTCAAAAGCTGAATATGAGAGTCATTGCCGAGGGCGTCGAAACAGACGATCAGGTGGCCTTCCTGCTCAAAAACAATTGCGACGAAATGCAGGGCTTCCATTTCAGCAGACCGGTCTCTGCCCAAGACATCGAGAAATTGCTCAACCGCAAGAATTGACGGACTGGTCAGCCGGCGGTCTCCCGTGCGGCTCGACGAAGATCGCGGCCGGCAGCGACAAGCCTGCTCTTATTTCCCGAGCACGAGGCTCCAGTAACGGAGGTTGCCGTCGCTGCCGTCGCGCACATAGGCGAGACCGAAGCGGGTGAAGCGCGGGTCGAGCATGTTGCGGCGATGGCCAGGCGAATGCACCCAGATGTCGAACAGCTCCTGCAGATCGAAACGGCCCTCGGCGATGTTCTCGGCGGCCGCACCCGCAATGCCATTGCCCTTGACGCGCGAGGCGAAATCCTTGCCCCAGCCGGTGGTGTGGCTCATGCGGCGACGCTGCGCCATATAGCCGGCCTGCTGCAGGGCGGCCTGTTCGAGCTGCCGGTCGGGGACCAGCGGCGCCAGCCCGGCCGAGGCGCGGATGCTGGCAAGCGTGCCGGTCGCGGAGGAGGAGACGCCGGCGCCTTCGCCGGTTGGCAGCGAAACGGTGCTGCAGGCGGCGAGGCCGGCCAGCGCGACGAGGCCGGTCAGCACCATGCGCCTGCTCGGCATTGGGCGCGGTTCGATGGAATGGGAATGATCAATGGCCATTCTTGTCTGAATAGTCGCGATCATGGCTTTTGACGGGCAAGCGGTGAAAATTGCGCGAGAACCCATGCGTTGGTTTTCGCGAAATGCATCGCGTAGTGTTGAAGTGTCGAAGCACACCCGTTCGGCCAGCATAGTCCAGACGGCCAATGTGACGTGAGAATCCGATGCCAAAACCTGCCCGTGCCTTTCCGACGCTCTCCACCTCCCGCCTGCTGCTGCGCGCCCCGACCGCCGAAGATGCCGCCGCCTTCCGGGGTATCCTGTCGATCCCCGATGTCACCCGATTCTCGAACTGGCCGGATGCGCCGGCCAAGGTGGTGGCTGAACGGGCGATGAGATGGATGTGCAAGGCCTTTCCCACTGGCAAAGGGTGCGCCTGGATAATCGAGGATCGCGCTTCGAAGACCATGGCCGGTGCGATTCGGTACAACTGGTTCGTCAACAGATCGAAGTGCGGCGAGATCGGCTACGAACTGCATCCGGATTTTTGGGGCAAAGGTCTGATGACCGAAGCGGCTGCTGCCGTCGCTCTTTG
>NZ_RZRQ01000620.1:0-1664 GCF_003997785.1 Mesorhizobium sp. M7D.F.Ca.US.004.01.2.1
GTAGCGGCGGTTCTGGACGACGGCATGAATGCGTCCGGCGCGGCGAGCAGCCTCGACGATGGCGCGCGCATTCTCCGGACTGTCGGCGAGCGGTTTTTCCGTCAAGAGATGGCAATGATGGGCAAAGGCGGAAAGCGCGACTTCTCGCCGGGCGGCGGGAACCACCACATCGAACACCGCTTGCGGTTGGGTCTGGTCGAGCACGGCGTCGAGATTGCTGCCGATGACGGCATTGGTGAGGTCGTATTCGCGCGCCCTCGCCCGCGCCCTGTCGGCGTCGAGGTCGACAAGGCCGACAATGGCGAGCCCGTCGATTTGCCTGATGGCATCGAGCCAGGCTTTGCTCATCGCTCCGCAGCCGACCAGGACGACATTGATCATCCAGCGCTCCTCCTCCGCTCGGTCCCTCCAGACCGATCGTCACGGCATTCACGGCAGGACCGTAAACGTTTTTCCGTAAACGTTTACGAGAACACACCCGAAGGCGTAGAATGTCAATTGGCCGCTTGCGAAAATCGTCTTGTCACCTTGGCCTGAGCGGCCGCCGGTGCTAGCCAAGCAAGGGGGAGGACAGTCACTTGGCATCCAGCATTCACGACCTTGCCCGTCACCTGAACATTTCGATCGGCACCGTGTCGCGGGCGCTGAACGGTCGCGCCGACGTCAATGCCGACACACGAAAGCGCGTGCTCGAGGCGGCCAGGACACTCAACTATTCGCCGAACCAGTCCGGCCGCAGCCTGCGGCAGGGCGCCACCCATTCGATCGCCTTCATGCTGCAGCCGCATCCGGGCGACCAGCAATATGGCGAGCCATTCTTCATTCCGTTCCTAATCGGGCTGCAGGCCAAGCTCGCCGAAAGCGGGCTCGACCTGATCGTGGTGATGGGCGCGCCGGGCGACTATCAGCAGGAGCGCCTGCGTCGTGTCGTCGAAACGCGCCGCGCCGATGCGGTGCTGCTGGCCTGGACGCGGCGCGAGGACGACCGCATCGACTATCTCACCCAGACCGGCTTTCCGTTCGCCACGCTTGGCCGCAGTCGTTCCGGGGCCAAGTCCTACCCTTCCCTCGACCTTGATTTCGAGAAGGCCGGGGCCGACGCGGTCGACCGCCTTGTGGCGCGCGGCCACCGCCGCATCGCCGCCGTCCGCCCATCGCTCGACCTCAACTTCGGTTATCTGTTCCTAGCCGGCTACCGCAAGGCCTTGCGGCGGCACGGCATCGAGGTCGCCCCCGAACTGATCGCGTCAGGCTTCATCAACGAGGCGGGCGGCTACGAGGTGACGCCGCAGGTCATGCGATCCAAGGCCCCGCCGACCGCCATCATCTTCAACAATGACGCGATGGCGCTTGGCGGCTGCAAGGCGCTGGCCGAGATGGGCATCAGGCCGGGTCATGACATGGCGGTGACCGTCATCGTCGACACGCCGCTTTGCCGCTATTTCTCGCCGGCGCTGACCGCCTTCCGCCCGGCGCTGGAGCCGATGGGACAGCGGCTCGCCGAAATGCTGCTGGCCTCGATCCCGGCCTTCGCCGGCCCAGAAGGTCCGCGGATCATCCGTGAAGTCTGGCCGCTGGAGCTGGTCGCACGCGACAGCGATTGATGGTGGCGGATCGGCCGTGAAATTTGCCCGGCCAGGCCTCAAGGTGTGTTGAGATTCAGG
>NZ_RZRQ01000621.1:0-1658 GCF_003997785.1 Mesorhizobium sp. M7D.F.Ca.US.004.01.2.1
CAAGGGAATCGCAAAACCGAATTGCAGGAAAACAGCGTCCAAATACCGCTAATCCTGCAATTCCAAAGCCGCTATCCGCCTCAATCAACAGGCCAGATCAATGGCTTGCGGATAGTTCACGGCCGACTCACTATTTCTATGCTGAACAGTCTCGCCTGAGTATATGTTTTAGCTAGTCGCTAATTAGACGGAATTCTGCCAGTCTGCATTCCCCCCTGATCTGATGTAGAGCAGCTTCCAAGTGGGAATTAGCCCCCCATCGACCGGATCGGGCGACACGAACATGCGCTGAAGGCTTGGCGGAACGGCTACTGGGACCATGATGCTACTCGAATGCAAGATAGTGTCAGAACGTCCCGGGAAGGCTGCAGGCAGGGGATGTCAGGTCAATCAGCCTATAGATATGATACCGCCCATTCGCTGAGACTTCACGATGGGCATAGGAGGTGGGAATTCTTGCCTTGAGATGGACGCGGCTGTCGGAGCAGGCGAGCACGGCAGCAGCGATGGCCTGAACCTTCGGGCCGCTGACAAAAACGTTCACCACCGCACGCGAGCCGAACCCGTCGAGATACGTCTCGAAAGCATCGAGGTGGGCCATCAGCCCGAAAGCCTGGATGTCGCGAACTTCGCCATCTTCGAGCCGGTGGGTTTCACGTACCTTGGCCACCTGTTGATCGAGCAAAGCATCGATATGCGCATTCTTGTCGCTTCTTGGGACGAGGAGCGAGATCCGTTCCGGACTGACGATATCGATCAATCCGTAGAATACGTCGGCATCTCCTCCGATCCCCACGAGCAGGACTTTCTCTTCGCCCATTCCTCCGCTGCCTTGAAGATGAGGGACGGTGACGTATCGGTCCAAGCCGCTGGAAAAATCCTCTTTGCCGATCGCGTTCCCGTAGATACCTTCGGCGTACCCGAATTCGAGAGACTGAATCGACATTTTCTTGAATGCCACCGCAATCAGCCATTGGATGTAGATTCGCGGCATCGTCGAGCACTCGACGAAAACCTTCCGCAGGCTTCCTTCGTATGAGCCACATGAAGCGGCCATCTGAGTGAGCAGGTGATCGAGGAGATTGATGTTCTTCTGATACTCGATGGAAGGCTCGAGGGTGATCACAGTCACTTCGACGCCCCATCGGGTACCCATAGCGATGAGCTTTCGCCGGTTTTCTTCGACGGCTGGGACGTTCGCTTCCTTCAGAGCAAAGTCCAGAACCACGATCTTGCCGACCTTCAGGTCAAGATGGTTTTCGAACGCGGCGAAACGCGTTTCCCATCCAAGCGCGACGATCGCGATATCTGCCTCCATCGTTTCGCAGGTACCTGCATCTCTCGCCTTCTCGGTGACGGCCAGATGGCCGAAGACTCGATACTCGACAGTTGAAGCGGTCATTCGAGATCGCTCTCGAAAAGCGAGTGCTGGAATTCGGTCTTGAGTGCGGGCCGCGCGACGAGCTCCTTAAACACCGAGTCGGCCCAGTCTTCTGGGAGCCGATGCCTGGTAAAAAGCAGGTCGACCATCCGCGCCGCAGGGATTGTGTTGATTTCGTACGGGCCGCGATAGGAGAACCCGAAGTAAGGTGCAAATCGCCGATGCAATCTGATCATCATCTCCTTCGATGCGGGGTCGGCGCGGTCCACCTCAAAGT
>NZ_RZRQ01000622.1:0-1647 GCF_003997785.1 Mesorhizobium sp. M7D.F.Ca.US.004.01.2.1
ATCGAGCACCGTGGCCAGCGCCGGGCCGATCGCGCCCTCAGGTACCACGAAGCGCACGCGGGCAAGATCGGTCAGGCCGGCAAGCCGGGCAGGGCCGTCCGCTGCGGTGTCGACGCAGACGATTTCCTCAACGCCGTCGCTGGCGACGAGGTCGGCGATTGCCGCTCGGCCTTGCAGGCCGAGGCCGCCGAGTACCGCGATCTTCATGCCGGCTCCTTGCGGTCGTCCGACCAGCAGCCTTCCGGCAGGCTGACCCATTTGTTGCAGGACGCCATGACGACGAAGGTTTCGCTGCGCACCACTTCGCCCGGCTCGCCGGCGCCGGGGATCAGCTCGCTGGTGACGCGGTAGAGGTCGGCGACGTCACCGGCCACCGTCACGTCGACGATGATGTCGAAACGCCCGGTGACCACCGAGGCCGAATTGACGAAGGGCAGTTCGGAAATGCGCTGCGCCAGCTCGCGGGCCCGGCCGCGGCCCTGGGCATTGATGCCGACAATGGCCGAGATCAGCTCGGGCCGCTCGGTCAGGTTCAAGAGCCCGACGATCTTGAGCAGGTTGCGGTCGAGCAGATTGCGCAGCCGCGTGCGCACCGTCGGCACCGAAATCGCCAATATCTCGGCGATGCGGTTGATGCCCGGCTGTGCATCCTGCGACAGCTGCTTGACCAGCCGCCGATCGGTCAGATCGAGATGTTCCCGCAAAGTCCCCGTCTTTCATAAAAGGAAAAAACTTCGGCAATTTTTTTGCTAATGTGCAAATAAGATACGTCACGAATATTTGAAAAGCAAGGCAATGATTCAGCGCTTCTGAGGATGCCGGCGCCAGTCGGCTCAGCCTTGCGGTCACTGGTCCGGCTTAGACGAGTGCTGCCGCCAGCAGCTTCGCCTGTGGCGTCAACTCATCGAAGCGGCGTGCGCAGAGGTTGAGCTGGCGCGTCGCCCAGTCGTCGGTCAGCCGCAGGCTGCGCAGCGAGCGTGCCGAGCGGCGCGCCGCACTTTCCGGCACGATGGCGATGCCCGCACCTTGCGCGACCAGCCGGCAGACATTGTCGAGGCCAGGCACGCGGATGCGAACATGCAGATGGCCGCCAAGGCGGGCGGCCTGGCGGGTGATGTGCTCCTGCAGCGCGTGGCCGGTGCTCAGGCCAACGAAGGATTCGCCGAGAATTTCGCTGAGGCTGATGGTGCGCAGGCCGGCGAAGCGGGGCCAGTTCCGCGCGGCGATCACCACCAGCCGGTCGATGAAGAACGGTTTCTGCTCGAGATGCGACAGGCCGGCCCAGGTCGCGGCGATGCCGAGATCGGCCGCACCGCTGGCCACGGCTTGAGCGATCTCATGGCTGGGGCGCTCGTCGAGATCGATGTCGATCCGGGGGTGGGCGACCAAGAAGGCTGGCAGGATGTCGCGCAACAGCTCGCTGGTGGCGGCGGTGTTGGCCAGCAGCCGCACGCGGGCGCGTAGGCCATCGGCATAGGCGGCGAGGTCGCCGGCCATCGCCTCGATCTGGTTCTGCACGGCGCGCGCATGATGCAGCAGCGCCTGTCCGGCTGCCGTCGGCACCACGCCACGGCGGCGGCGCTCCAGCAGCGGTGCGCCGAGCCGGTCCTCCATGCCCTTGATGCGGGCGCTGGCCGAGGCCAGGGC
>NZ_RZRQ01000623.1:0-1631 GCF_003997785.1 Mesorhizobium sp. M7D.F.Ca.US.004.01.2.1
CGCCAACACCCATCAAGCCGCGGGCCTGCAGCACGGCCATGCGGGCCGATGTGCCGGTTCCGGTCGGGCTGCGGTCCGAGCGGCCCGGCGAGACGATGCAGGTGTTGCGGGTGACGTTGCCAGGGCCCTGGAACGGCATGGCGAACTGCACAATCGACACGCCGCGCACATGGTCGAATTCCGGATGGACGACATCGAGCTGTTCGCGCGCGGCCCGTCGGACCTTCTCACCGGCGACCGCCAGCTCGCGAGCCTCATTGGGAGCAACCGAAAAGCCGAGCGCCTTGGCATCGACGATTGCATAGAACATGCCGCCATAGGCGATATCGACCTTGAGCGTGCCTAGCCCCTCGACCTCGATATTGGCATCCAGGCGATCGACAAAGGCGGGTGCATTGCGGAAAGTGATCGACAGGCATTTGCCGTCGCGGCATTCGGCGCGAACTTCGATGACGCCGCCCGGCATGTCGAGCTTGAAGCGTGTCTCGGGCTCCTGCATCGGCACCATGCCGGTTTCGAGCAGTACGGTGGCAACGCAGATCGTGTTGGAACCGGACATCGGAGGATATTCCGTCGGCTCCATGATGATGGCACCGGCGACGCAATCCTCGCGCGTCGACGGAACCAGGAGATTGACGTGCCGAGCAACGCTGCCGCGCGGTTCGCAGATCAGCATCCGCCTTATGTGGTCGTGATCACGTTCCATCGTGATCATCTTGTCCATCATCGTGAGGCCCGCCGGCGGCAGGACGCCTCCGACGATGACATCACCGACTTCACCTTCGGCATGACAGCCGACGACACGAATGGAGGCTTTCGTACGCATTGTTGTTCCTTGTCGATTGCAAGCCTACGCGGCGAAACGAGCAGCGAGTCCCGAAGTTCAAGCCATATGTCTCCCACGGTGAAACCTTCCGGGAAAGCATCATCATTGTCCAACACGATCGTGTTCAGCCACGCGCCCGACGCTATCCCTGCGTTTGGTTCCGCCTACTTGATCTGGAATCCGTGGGCCAATGGATCGCGATCGTCCACGAATATCGTGTTGTGGCCGATGATCCGTGCCCAACCGCCGACACTGGGCTTGATGCCCTTGAAGGGTCCGACATCGGCCTCGGCTTCGATGCGGCCCTCGAACACGGTGCCGATCAGGCTTTCCTGGCGGAAGGTGTCGCCGACCTTCAGTCGTCCCTTCCCATAGAGTTGCGCCAGGCGAGCCGAAGTCGTCCCGGTGCCGCCCGGCGAACGGTCGATCGCCTGGAGCGGAGCGGGGGCTTGCCCACATCGCACATATCATCGATATGAAGGTCAATGAGTTTGCCGAAGGTCTTCAGGCGCGAAATTCGCGACTCGCTGGGTGTCTTGCCGCGGTCGATCTGACGTTCATCATCTATTGCCCAAAGTCGGGCATCGTCGCGCCGCAGAAACGTCTCGCTGACATAGCGGCCTTTGCGGCGGACCTGAACGCGCCAAGAGCCCGAAGGGAGTCTTGTGAAAGTGGCCATCTTTCGTGTGTACTCAGATGTCGAAACGTGGCGAAAAGCGTCGCATGGGGGCGTAAATTCGTGTGCACTTGGTACGAGCTAACCAGTTGAGACTATTAGAAAAATGAAGCAATATCAAGCACATAG
>NZ_RZRQ01000624.1:0-1625 GCF_003997785.1 Mesorhizobium sp. M7D.F.Ca.US.004.01.2.1
AGATTGGCCTCGGTGATCGGGCAGAGACCGGCGATGGCCCCGCTTTTGGCCATGGCGACGGTTTCCGCATCGGTCATGTGAGTGGCGTGGATCAGGCACCAGCGCTTGTCGACTTTGGCATGGCCAAGCAGAAATTCGACCGGCCGCGCGCCCGACCAGGCAAGGCAATCCTCGACTTCCTTCACCTGCTCGGCAATGTGGATGTGGATAGGCCCATCCGGCACCATCTCGGCCACCTCAATCAGTTCTTCCGGTGTCGCCGCGCGCAAACTGTGCGGGGCAACGCCGACAACCGCTTGATTCAAAGTGCGAACGCATTCCCGGCTTTTCTCAACAAGCCGCGAGAACCGATTCACATCGTTGATGAATCGCCGCTGGCCTTCGTTTGGCGCGGCACCGCCGAAAGACGAATGTGCGTAAAACACCGGCAGCAGCGTCAGGCCGATGCCCGTTTCGCCGGCCGCGGCCGCAATGCGCTCGGCCATCTCGGCGAGGTTGGCGTAGGGTTTTCCATCGCGGTCGTGATGCAGATAGTGAAATTCGCCGACGCGTGAAAAACCGGCCTCCAGCATCTCGACATAGAGCTGCGCTGCAACCGCCTCGACCTGATCGGGCGTCATCGACAGGGCGAAACGGTACATCACCTCGCGCCAGCTCCAGAAACTGTCGGCGGAGGGGCCGCGAAGCTCGGCAAGGCCGGCCATGCCGCGCTGGAAGGCGTGACTGTGCAGGTTGGGCATGCCGGGCAACAGGATCGCGTGGCGTTCGTCGTCGGCTACCGCTGCGGCACCAGGCTGAACGGCTGTAATGCGTCCCTCGGCCAAGGTGAGCCGCACATTGTCGTGCCAGCCATTGGGAAGGAGTGCCTGCTCCGCGAAGATATCAGTCACTTTTCTCTCCGGTTCTCTGTCTCTCATGCGATGATGGCACTTGCAGCGCGTTTCAATATGTATATACATAATCACCATCGATTGAAACGGAAAAGATGATGGCCGCAGAGAGCAAAAGCCGGGCAGGGGGTCTTCGTCTGTGGCGCAATGCGCGCCTGGCGACCATGGCCGAAAGTTCTGCGGGACTTGGCATCGTCGAACAGGGCGCGATCGCTGCGCGGGATGGCCGCATAGTGTACGCCGGTCCCGAAGCGGAGCTGCCCTCAACACTTGCCCAGGGCGCTGAGACGGTCGATTGCGAGGGCCGCTGGATCACGCCCGGCCTGATCGACTGCCATACCCATCTGGTCCATGCCGGCAACCGCGCCAACGAATTCGAGATGCGGCTGGCCGGCGCCACCTATGAAGAAGTCGCCAGAGCCGGCGGCGGCATTGTCTCGTCGGTCAAGTCGCTGCGTGCAGCCAGCGAGAGCGAGTTGGTCGCGCAGTCATTGCCTCGTCTCGACGCGCTGATCGCCGAAGGCGTAACCACCGTGGAGGTAAAGTCGGGCTACGGCCTCGATCTCGAAAACGAAAAGAAGTCGCTGCGTGCGGCCCGCCAATTGGGTGAACGGCGGCCGGTGACGATCCGCACGACTTTCCTCGGCGCCCACGCGCTGCCGCCGGAAGCTAGGGGCGACAAGGACGCTTTCATCGATCTGGTCGCCAAAGAAATTCTCCCGGCGGTTGCCGCCG
>NZ_RZRQ01000625.1:0-1613 GCF_003997785.1 Mesorhizobium sp. M7D.F.Ca.US.004.01.2.1
GCTTCTTCAGGATCGTAGACGGCACCACGGATCGCGTCGTGATCGACGCCGCCAGATGGAGCAGATCGTCCCAATGGTCGAGAATCAGGGTGGTGTTGATCGGTGCCCCGATATGGTTCGACAGCGCCGGGTATGCATCGCCTTTCTCGAATGTGTGGAATTTCCGGTCTTTAAGATTGCGCAGTCGCGGTGCGAAGCGTTTGCCGATCAGAGCGAATAGCCCAAAGACGTGATCGCTCGCGCCGCCGGTGTCCGTGAAGTGCTCTTGGATGTCGAGGATTGTGTCCTGGTCGAATAGCCCATCGAGCACATAGGCGGCCTCGCTTTCGGTCGGACTGATGGGCAGAATGCTGAAGTAGCCATACTGATCGGAAAGATGGCTGTAAAATTTCGATCCGGGTTCGCTGCCATAGTGCAGATTGACGTCACCGCGCTTTGCGGCACGGTCGCTCGCGCGGAAGAATTGGCCATCGGACGATGATGTTGTTCCGTTGCCCCACAGTCGAGAATGCGGATGTCGGGTGTGTGCATCGGTGATACATGCTTGCGCCGCCCGATAGGTCTCGGACCGCGCGTGGAAGGTGCGCATCCAGCCGATCTGGTGCGCGCTGATGCCCTTGGACGCGCTCGCCATTCGCTTCGGACCGAGGTTGGTCGCATCGGCCAGCACGCCGGCCAGCATGGCCGAGACATTTCTTGGGACGTCGCCGGTGCGAACATGCGTGAAGAAATCCGCAAAGCCGGTCCATTCATGCACTTCCCTCAGCAGGTCGGGAACTTCGACCAACGGATACAACTCGCTGATCTCGGCATTCAATTCTTCGGCTGCGGCAGGCACCTCACCGGCGATCGGCGTGACGATCAACGTTCCATTTTCAAGACGAACACCTTGGAGCTTTCCGGACCGCGCTCTATGCGCCAGACGCTTCAGGTTGAAGTCGAGCATGTGACGCGCTTCGGCAAGCCACTGCGCGCCGTCACCTTGGACGCCCAGTCCAAGGCGGTCCTCCTCCTTCATGGACGTGAATGTTGACCGCGGCATCAGATGCTCGTCGATCGGCCGGAAGGATCGGCTGCCATCGACCCAAATGTCCGCAGATCGAAGCCGGTCCCGCAAAGCCGCGAGCGTCGCAATTTCATAGAGACGACGATCAGGTTTGTCCTGGCCGAAGATGAGCTTTCGATCGGACTGGCTTAGGTGAGTGACGGGAACGCGATCCGGAAGTGTCCGACGCTTCTCGGCATAGAGGCCTTTCAGGACCGAAATTGCCGCAAGAAGCGGATCGTGGCGGCGCGCTGAGCGGAACGTGAACGCCTGTAGGAACGCACCGGCATATTTGTTGACGGTCGCATATTGCTCTGCCGCCAAGGTCAAGGGTGACGCCTCATTGTCTTCGACCATCGACTCAAGCTCAGGCTTGATTCGGAGCAGGCGGTGCCACCCGACTTCCTGATCGAGAACCTCCAATGCGTTCCGGCCATAGTCGTTCGCGGATTGGAGAGCAGTGATGGTTTGGAGGAACATGCGCAGCGCCTTGGCGGTATCCGGCCTGCAGTCCATGTGCCGCTGCTTCTTGCGGTTATTGGCTTGCGAGAACAGCCGACCTATCAGC
>NZ_RZRQ01000626.1:0-1610 GCF_003997785.1 Mesorhizobium sp. M7D.F.Ca.US.004.01.2.1
GCGATGACGCGCCTGACTTCCATCAGCTTCGACGCCTTCAGGCCGGTTTCGTGATGCGCCGACTGGCTGCAATAGCCGCAATCTTCCGGACATCCGCCTGTCTTGATGCTGAGAAGGCGGCTGAGCTGGACCTTGTTGGGATCGAAATTCTCGCGGTGAACGGTTTGCGCCAGGAAAAGGAGATTGTTGAAGGGTGCGTCGTGAACAGCCCGAGCCTTCTCCAAAGTCCACATGCCGGTGTCAGGGGCTTGAGCCTGTCGCGTTGTCTTCGTCGCATTGGTGCCGTGCATGTCCATCCTGTTCCCATCTCTACGCTGTCGTACAAATCATGCGGGTTCGAATGTGGATTGCCCCATGTGTTTGCTCATGGCTCGTCAGGGCGCTCGATAGTCAAGGCCGATATCGAGGATCGGCGCGCTATGGGTCAGCCAGCCGATGGAGATAAGATCGATGCCGGTGGCGGCGATGGCTGGCGCTGTTGAGGCGGTGATCCTGCCGGACGCCTCCGTGATCGCCCGGCCGGCGACCATCAGCACCGCCTCCCGCAATTGGTCAACCGACATGTTGTCGAGCAGGACGGCGTCGGGAACGAGCGTCAGTGCCTCTTCTAGCTGGGTCAGCGTATCGACCTCGACTTCGATCTTGACGAGATGACCTGCACTCGCTCGCACGCTCTTGATGGCCGAACGGATCCCACCCGCGATGGCGATGTGGTTGTCCTTGATCAAGATGGCGTCGTCGAGGCCGAAGCGGTGATTGGCGCCGCCCCCAGCACGCACGGCGTATTTTTCGACAGCCCGCAAGCCGGGTGTCGTTTTGCGGGTGCAGGTGATCTTCACAGGATGTTCGCGAACGGCTGCAACAATCGACGCGGTCGCGGTGGCAATCCCACTCAGATGGCATAAGAAATTAAGCGCCGTACGTTCAGCGGTGAGAATGGCCCGGGTCGGGCCAACCACCGATGCGATGACCTCTCCTTCCACGACACTACTGCCGTCTGGCCGCTCCACCGAGATTTCAACGTCGGGACTGATCAGTCGGAAAGCGAGCATGGCCAGATCGAGCCCTGCGACAATCCCGCGCTGGCGCGCCGCAAGCACGGTCGTCGCATGGTGGGATTTGGCCACGATGGCGTCAGTAGTCATATCTCCGGCCCTGCCAAGGTCTTCAAGGAGGGCTACCCTTACCAGCGGCTCGAGCATGACGGCGGGAAGCGGCCTGAGGATCATCACGTGGCCCTTTCCAGCGCTGGGGAGTGTGCCAGTTCCCGCGCTAGGCCCAAGGCAGCTTCGAGTATGATTTCAGACCGTCTGGCCTCGGGTGCATGATCGGGAAAATCCGTCCGATAGTGGGCGCCTCGGCTTTCCCGGCGCTGCAAGGCGGCAATCGCGACCATCAGCCCTACAGCCGCAGGATCCGCTGCCGCGTGCTTGCTTTCGGCGATCGGTAGCAAGGCCCGTATAGCGGCTTCCAAAGATTCACTATCTCGGACGATGCCGAGTGCGCGCGACACGTAGGGACGCGCGAGTATTGGATCGGGCGATGGGTAATCGCCCCCAAACGCAGGCCTTGTTCTGCGCGCAGGGGTTCCGGCCACGCTTTCAGCAACC
>NZ_RZRQ01000627.1:0-1588 GCF_003997785.1 Mesorhizobium sp. M7D.F.Ca.US.004.01.2.1
CTTGATCGCTGCAATCAGAGCCTCGATCTCCTCCATCGAATTATAGTGCAAGAGCGAAATCCGGGCGGCGCCGTCGTGCATGCCGAGGGCCGCCAGGCAACGTCGGCTGTAGAAGCTGCCGTAGGCGATCGCGAACTTTCGCGCAGCAAGCGCCTCCGTGCCCCAATCAGCGTCGAGGCCAACTATCGCCCTGAGGTACGGAAGACGTATCGGTTTGACACTCCAGGTCGACGTCGACGCAATCCGGTTACGCGATGGACATGAGGATTTGACCGGCTGCGATGGAGACGCCTGGCGCAACGGCCAATCTGGCAACCACGCCGGCTCGTTCGGCGCGCAGCACCATCTCCATCTTCATCGCCTCCACCACGCACAGCGCGTCGCCGATCGCAACGTGGTCGCCCTCAGCGACCATCCAGCGCACGAAGACCCCAAGCAGCGGCGAGCGCAATTCGCTCATTTCATAGAGTTCGCCACCAGGGCCTATCTGCTTGAAAAGATCGGCCTGACGGGGCGTCAGCACCCGCAACGAGCTTCGCACGCCGCCCTGCGAGAGCGCGATCGAGTGATCCGCAATGGTAACCTTGAAATGCGCCGGTGCGTGATCGATTGTGCCATGCCAAAGCGGATCACCCGGCTGCCAATCGGTTGCGATTGCGGTGCATCGGCCGTTAAATTCGACGACCACGCCATCGCGGCCAGATATCGCTGTCAGATCAATGCGGTCGCTGTCTTGCAAGACGGAGAGTGCCACCGAGGACGGAGGGCTGTTTTCTCTTGCCCAGCGATAGTGGCTAGTGAGGTGAATAGCTGCGGCAACAGCGGCGCGCATCAGCAGTTCGTCACTCTCACACAGACGCTGCTGGAAGCGGGCGCCAAATTCGGCTGCGATCAGGCCGGTTGACAGCGCTCCCTCAAGCCAGCGGGGGTTGCGGTGAAGGGCCGATAGAAAGGTGATGTTGGTGGCTATGCCTTCGACAGCGAAGCAATCGAGTGCCCTGGCCTGTAGCTCGATCGCGTCGGCACGCGTCTGTGCATGGGTGATCAGCTTTGCTATCAGCGGATCATAGAGCGCTGGAATATCGTCGCCCTCCCTGACGCCATCGTCGATGCGCAGGCGATCCGGCTGCGGCGCTGGAGGCCGATAGAACTCGAGCCGGCCCGCAGATGGGAGGAATCCGTGCTCGGGATCCTCGGCGCAGATACGACTTTCGATCGCCCAGCCCTTCAAAACGATATCATTCTGACTGTGGCGAAGCCGCTCGCCAGCGGCGACTCTGATCATTTCCTCGACGAGATCGAGGCCGGTGACAAGCTCGGTGACAGGATGCTCAACCTGAAGACGCGTGTTCATCTCCAAGAAATAGAAGGCCCGATCCTGGCCAACCACGAACTCGACGGTTCCTGCACTGTCGTAGCCGACCTGCCGAGCGAGCGCGACGGCCTGCGCGCCCATGGCAGCGCGCATCTGCGCATCGACCAGGGGAGACGGCGACTCCTCCACGACCTTCTGGTTGCGGCGCTGAACTGAGCACTCCCGTTCGCCCAGATGGATGACATTCCGGTGTCGGTCACCCAGGATTTGAAT
>NZ_RZRQ01000628.1:0-1573 GCF_003997785.1 Mesorhizobium sp. M7D.F.Ca.US.004.01.2.1
ATCTTGCAGCAAGCGCCATCAGGCGAATCCAGCCACTGTTGCAGCACGACGATATCGTCCTCGATGGCGTCGAGACGACCATTGGCAAGATCTGCCTGCTCCTCGGGGCTGCTCGGATAGCCCTTGACGGTGCTGTCGGTGTAGGTCTTCGAAGCATAGTTGAAATGCGTGGTCGTGGTGGCGACACCAATCGACTTGCCGGCGAGATCTTCCTTGGTCACGCCTTTCAGCGTGCTGTCCTTGGGCACGGCGAGCGCCGACGGCGTGTTGTAGTATTTGTTCGAGAAGTCGACCTTCTCCTTGCGCTCGGGCGTGATCGACATCGAAGCGACGATGGCGTCGAACTTGCCGGCCTGGAGAGCTGGAATGATGCCGTCCCAATCCTGAGCGACGAAGGTGCACTTGACCTTCATCTCATCACAAAGCGCCTTGGCGATGTCGATGTCGAAGCCCACGAGCTGGCCGTCGGACGTCAAATTGTTGAATGGCGGGTAGGCGCCTTCGGTGCCGATCCGCAGGGTCTTTTCCTGGGCCTGGGCTACGCCGAGCGTCAGCAGCGCGGCCGATGCGGCAAGCGCGATACGCAGTGAAATACGCATGATAGTCCTCTCTTTATGATCCCGGCCGTCGTTCCGAACGGCTCTGTGGGGCGGTGCTTTTGACCGCCCGCTGGCGCGATACTCCCACTCTTTCAAAGAAAAAAGCAACTGCAAAACCACAAAAATGGGCAAGGCTATTCTGCCGCTGCGTCAGCGCTCAAGCAACGAGCCCAGTGGCGCGCTCGATGAAGTCGGCTATCGACTTTGCATCGTCGAGATCGAACACCGGCAGATGCTCGCCTTCAGCCGCAAAATCGGCGGCGACGGCGACAATGTTGGGATCCCCTGCCGAAAGCGGCGTGCGGTCCTTCGCTTCCAGCCGGCGGGTTTCGATCTTGCGGTGGGCTTCGCGCTTGTAGCCCTCAACCAGCACTAGGTCGCATGGCGCAAGCCGCGACAAGATAGTCTCCAAAGTCGGCTCATCCTCACCGCGCAGCTCATGCATCAGTGCCCAGCGAACGCCGGAGACGATCGCGACTTCGGTAGCGCCGGCTTGCCGATGGCGAAAACTGTCGGCGCCCGGCTTGTCGATGTCGAAGTCATGATGGGCATGTTTCACCGTCGACACTTTCCAGCCGCGCCGGACAAGCTCGGCGACCAGCTTTTCGGTCAATGTCGTCTTGCCGGAATTTTTCCAGCCGGTGATGCCGAAGATGCGTCTGTTCATGGCTTCATGCTCTGCAACAGACGCTCGGCAGAGACAAGATCATTAGGGTCGTTGATGTTGAAGAAGGGGTCGACCCCGGCCGATTGCAGAATCGGGAATTCCACCTCGACAAAACCGTGCCGGTCGATGAAAGCCGACACCCGCCTGTTGTCCTCGTCGACCAGAAAGTGCCGCAAGGCGTCTCGGCAGTCCGTCGGCCAGAGTGCGAAAGTCGGGTGCCGTTTGCCGGCCGAGCAAGCGACGGCAATTGAACCTGGACTTTGATCGGTGGCCGCAGCCAGCCGTTCGACGAGATCCAGCGGCAGGA
>NZ_RZRQ01000629.1:0-1564 GCF_003997785.1 Mesorhizobium sp. M7D.F.Ca.US.004.01.2.1
CAGGTGGAATGAACATCAATATATCTCGTTCTGCTTGTCGTTACTGACGACAAGACGGTGTTTGCGAGCTTGACATGCGCCCGTTAATTTGGCGCATTGGCTTGCAAACCGAAGGGGATCGGCGAAAGACAAGAACAATGGCGGAACGATCGCAAAACCTTCAGGACCTGTTCCTGAATTCAGTTCGCAAGAGCAAGAACCCACTCACCATCTTCCTCATCAACGGCGTCAAGCTGACCGGCGTGGTCACTTCGTTCGACAATTTCTGTGTGCTGCTGCGCCGTGACGGTCACTCCCAGCTCGTCTACAAGCACGCCATTTCCACGATCATGCCGAGCCAGCCGGTTCAGATGTTCGATGGCGAGGAAAGCCAGGGCGCCTGATTGGCACGTGAGAAAGACGCGGACGCCACCGTTCGCGGAAAACCAGCGCATCATCCCGGGACGGAAGCCAACGGCCCGACCCGGGCCGTTGTCATTGTGCCCGTCCTTACCCGCCACCAGCGCAACGACGACGAGACCAACCGCCCACGGCTGATGCGTTCGGCTGACGCTCGCCACGACGAGGCCGTCGGCCTTGCCCGCGCCATCAACCTTGATCTGATCCACACAGCGGTGGTCACCGTCAACGATCCGCGCCCGGCGACATTGCTCGGCAGCGGCAAGGTCGCCGAGTTCGCTGAAATCGTCAAAGAGGGACATGCGGAAGTGGTCGTCGTCGACCATCCGCTAACCCCTGTGCAGCAGCGCAATCTCGAGAAAGAGCTGAACGCCAAGGTGCTGGATCGCACCGGGCTGATCCTCGAAATCTTCGGCGAGCGTGCACGCACCAAGGAAGGCACGCTGCAGGTTGAGCTCGCTCATCTCAACTACCAGAAGGGCCGCCTCGTACGCAGCTGGACCCACCTTGAGCGCCAGCGCGGCGGCGCCGGCTTCCTCGGTGGCCCCGGCGAAACGCAGATCGAATCCGATCGGCGGCAGTTGCAGGAAAAGATCATCAAGCTGAAGCACGAGCTGGAAACGGTGCGCCGTACGCGCGACCTGCACCGTGCCAAGCGCAGGAAGGTGCCGTTCCCGGTGGTGGCGATCGTCGGCTACACCAATGCCGGCAAGTCGACGCTGTTCAACCGGCTGACCGGAGCAGACGTACTGGCGCAGGACATGCTGTTTGCCACGCTTGACCCGACGCTGCGCCGCGTGCGCCTGCCGCACGGCACGCCGATCATCCTTTCGGACACGGTCGGCTTCATCTCGGACCTGCCGACGCATCTGATCGCCGCTTTCCGCGCCACCCTGGAAGAGGTGGTCGAGGCCGACCTCGTCCTTCACCTGCGCGACATTTCTGACCCCGATACAGCCGCCCAGGCCGAGGATGTCGAGCGCATCCTGGCCGACCTCGGTGTCGATGCCGGCGACGCAAAGCGTGTGATCGAAGTGTGGAACAAGATCGATCGGCTCGACGAGGGCAACCGCAGCCGGCTGCTTGCCGATGGCGCCGACGCCAGCAAGGCGCCGCCGATTGCTGTGTCGGCGGTGACCGGCGAGGGTATCGATGCGCTGAAGGC
>NZ_RZRQ01000062.1:0-22693 GCF_003997785.1 Mesorhizobium sp. M7D.F.Ca.US.004.01.2.1
GGCTTGATGAACGAGCTTGCGATCCGGAAAGATGGAGACATTCCAGCGTCTTCTTTTGGAGAGCTGAAATTGGTGCCGTCTTCAGCACTACAGAACCTTACCCTCCCTCAAGCAGAAAGGACGCTGCTCGGGTTCGAATTGCCGATTGTGGCCCGACTCTATCAGCAGATGATCCTCGTCCGGCTCGTCGAGGAGCGCCTGCTCGAGCTTTTTTCCCAAGGTCTCCTGTTCGGCACGACGCACACATCCATTGGACAGGAAGCCAATGCGGTGGGGGTGATCAACGCTCTTGACCGGGATCGCGACATTGTCTGGAGCAACCACCGCTGCCACGGTCATTTCATTGCCTACTCGGGTGAAGTCGAAGGCCTGATCGCCGAGATCATGGGGCGTGTAACCGGTATTTGCGGAGGACGCGGCGGCAGTCAGCATCTGTGTTTCCGCAACTTCCACTCGAATGGGATCCAGGGAGGCATAGCACCCGTGGCGGTTGGCTGCGCGCTGGCACGAAAGGATGAAGGCGCCGTGGCAGTGGTTTTCCTTGGCGACGGCACGATGGGAGAGGGAGCGGTTTACGAGAGCTTGAACCTCGCTTCGGTTTTCGGTGCCCCCGTGCTTTTTGTGGTCGAGGATAACGAAATCGCCCAAACCACCCCAAAGAATCTCACCGTTTCCGGGTCGATCATCGCCAGGGCTGAACCTTTCGGTATCCGCACGTTCGCTTATGACGGCAATGATCCAGTCGAAATATGTGAGCTTGCCCAAGAGGCTGTGGGCTATGTCCGCGCCGAGGGCCGCCCGTGCTGGCTCTATTTGCGGACCGAACGGATTGGTCCCCACAGCAAGGGAGATGACACCCGGCCGGCCTTGCGGCTTGAGCAGGCTCGAGCCCGGGATCCGATCCCCCCGATGCGCCAGCGCGTCGCGGATTTCGAGGAGATCGACGCCTTTTGTCGATCTACCGTGGACCGCGCAGTCGAATCGGCAGCTGCGGCTGCCATGGCGAGAGGCTGACCCATGCGCGTCGTCGAATCGATCAATCGCGCGCTACACGATCTTATGGAAGCCGATCTCAGGCTGGTGGTCATGGGTGAGGACGTCCTCGATCCCTATGGCGGTGCCTTCAAAGTCACCAAGGGCCTGTCCACGGCCTATCAGGATCGTGTCTGGACCACACCGATCAGCGAGGGCGGCATTGTAGGCATGGCGACGGGCATGGCCCTCAAGGGCAGGCCTGTTATCGTCGAACTCATGTTCGGAGATTTCATCGCCCTTGCTGCCGACCAGATCATCAACCACGCAGCCAAGTTTCGCTGGATGTACAACGATCAGGTTGAGGTGCCCATCATTATTCGCGCGCCCATGGGTGGACGGCGCGGCTACGGGCCGACGCACTCGCAAAGTCTGGAAAAGCATTTTTGCGGCGTGCCAGGCCTCACGGTGTCTGCAACGCACGAGTATGCGGATCCGGGTGCGCTTCTGCATCGGGCCCTCGCGTCTCGGTCCCCTCACCTGATTATCGAAAACAAGGTCATGTATTCGAGGCCTGTTTTCGGCGCAGCCGCCCTTCCACGCCCGCCGGATGCAGACATCGTGATCCTGACATATGGGGGTTGCGTCGAGCACGCGGTTGCCGCCGCAAAAAAGCTCGTCGAAGAGGAGGAAATTGCGACCACCGTGGTGGCCGTTGAACAGCTGTCGCCCTTTCCTTGCGAGGATGTCCGAAGCCAGGTCGGCCGCTGCAGCCGCGTTGTCGCCGTGGAGGAAGGCTCTCCCGGCTGGGGCTTCGCGTCCGAATGCGCTCGCGCTCTGATCGGTCGGGTCAGGCACTTCAGCGCATTGGCCGGACCGGACCACCCCATTCCCTCGAGCCGCGAATGGGAGGATGATCTGCTGCCAGGCGTGGACGCCATCCAGGCGGCCTGCATCGATCTGTTCAAGAAGGGCTAAGCTTTCATGAGTGTGCTTGTCGAAGCCCCGCGGGTTAACGCCAACGAGGACAATCTTCAGTTGATCGAGATCAGGGTCGTGCAGGGTGAGAGCGTAGAGCAAGGAGCTATTCTCTTTGTCGTTGAAACCACGAAGGCTGCCGTCGAGGTTGAGGCCCCCCAGGCAGGGGTTATCGGCCGGCTCGACGTCAACGTCGGCGATTTCGTCGCTGTCGGCTCAACACTGTGCGAAATCGTCAACGAAAATGCGGACGCCGCATCCGGAATGGCCAACCCGGCCGACATCGCGGTCAACGAGATCGCGATTACGGCCAAGGCCCGCAAGGCCGCGTCCGAACTCGGCGTCGACCTGGCGGATGTCAGTCCCTCCAACGGCCGCATCGGCGAAGCCGAGGTGCGCGCGGCGGCCAGCCGCCGATCCGGGGCCATAGCCGCAGGATCGGACGGAGCGCAGTCCGTCGTCCCATCCTCGTCCATGCGGCGGGCTGTTATCATCGGCGGCGGCGGCCACGCCGCCTGTTTGATCGATGCTCTCGATGGGTCCGGATACGACATCCTCGGTTGTACCGATCAGGCTCTGCCCGTTGGCCACCAGGTCTGCGGCGGCATTTCGGTGATCGGTACGGAAGAGAGCCTGGAGCGTCTGCTTGCCGAAGGCACGCGGTACGCCTTCATCGGCATCGGCGGAGCCCAGTCAAGCGAGACGAGGCGAGCAATGTTTGAACGCGCCTCGGCCATGGGCTTCGTTCTGCCGCCTGTGATCCATCCATCCGCGATCGTCTCCAGGGCGACCAGGATCGGGCATGGCTGCCATATCCTGGCCGGCGCCAGCATCGGTCCGCGCTGTACGATCGGCAACAACGTCATCGTCAATCAGGGGAGTATCGTCTGCCACGACAGCATCGTGCAGGACAATGCGCACCTGACTCCGGGCGCCATCCTCGCCGGCGCGGTGAGCGTCGGGACCATGACTGTCGTGGGAATGGGCGCAACGGTGCTGCTGGGCGTCCAGATCGGCTCCGGCTGCCTGATCCACAATGGCGCGCACATCAGCGCAAATGTCGGAGACGATACCATCGTTGACGCTCAGGGCCGCCGACATCTCCGCTAGATCCCATTGAGGCATCAGGTGCCTTGTCGCAGAGCTCTTGCGAGCAACGGCACGAGTGTCATGGAACCCGGAATGCTAAGGTGATGGCTGTCAAAGTACAGCGGTTTCCCATCCATCATGGCAACACACCGCTCCTGCGGACAAAGTGCCTGTGTCGGATATATGCGAATGAGGCCGACATGCCGGCCGAGCCTGTTCAAGATGCCAAATGCGATCTGCTGTCGTTCCCGATAGAGGCCCTCGGGCATATTGAAGCTGGACAGGTCATGGCCCTGCGCAACGAGCCGGGCAGCCGTAGAGGGGACGTCATAACCCACCTCCGGGACAGGATAGACGATGACCACCTTTTTCCCGGCCTGCAGCAGCCGACCCACGGTTCTCCTTAGAGATGTTTCGAACGCATGGCGCGCCTCGGTGGAGAATCGGTCGAATTGAACGCCATCCCGATCCTGCAGCTGCGGCAGATTGCCGTTTCGTTCTGCTGGTCCAAGTTCGATCGCGCGCCCCTCGAGATAGAGAGACCATCTGGCAGCGATTATGACCGTCTTCAGCTCGGGACGGCTGAGTGCGTACCTAAGCCGCAAATCGTTTCCCCGGATGCAATCTCGGTCCGTTCCGACGCCCAGGAGAGGAGGACAGCGGGGGGTCGCGCCATAGACCGTGCTTGCGCCGTGTGCGGCCAGGTCGGACATCGCACCGAACATCGCCCCCGCGTGAGAATCTCCCCATAGAAAGATCCGGGCATTTGCGGATGAGCCTATCGTACAGGGGGAATTTGCAGCGAGCTGAAGCGACACATTCGCGCATTCATCCGCTTCAGGGTTGGCGGACAAAGCGTAGCTGGACAACACATTCACATCTTTGGAAAAGCGCGTCGGCCAGCCGTTATCAAAGTAGATGACTGCGCCGGTGATCGCCACGGCGACGATGGCCAAAGCACCCCCAGCCAGGACTGGTAGCCGGCGGGCTGCCCGCGCCGGGAGTTCGATGTATCGCCAGGATATGAGCGCCATCATGAACGAGACAGCCACCAGAGCGGCTGACTGAAGAGAACTGAGCTCATTGATTGCCAGATAACCAACCAGGACAATCAGGGGCCAATGCCAAAGATACAGGGAATAGCTTATCAGCCCCACACCGACGAATGGCTTCGTTGAAATCAGCCGTGTGAGCGAGCAACTCGCGTCACTGCCTCCGTGAATGACAAGGGCAGCGCCAACACATGGAAGGAGTGCCGCGACGCCGGGGAATGAAGTCACATCGGAATAGCTCAGCGCGGCAATCGTGATCAGCAGCAATCCGGCCGCGGTCGCCATTTCGCACTGCCAACGCTTGGTGAGGCGTGGGAAGACTCCAAGTGCCAGAAGGCTGCCCGACAGCAGCTCCCACGCCCTGAACGGAGTGAGGTAAAAGGCAGCAGCGGCGTCGTACTGCATCACCGCTACAGTTGCGAGAAACGAAATTCCTGCAGCGCTCGCCAGGAGAAAGCGGACATTGCGAAGGCCCAACCACCAAATGGACGCCAGAAACAGAGGAAACAGGATGTAGAACTGCTCCTCCACCGCCAGTGACCAGGTGTGGATAAGTGGCTGGTCGTAGGTTTCCCCGTCAAAATAGCCCGTCTTCAGCCAAAACCCGATGTTGGACGAGAAGAGAGCCGTCGCGACGGAGTTGCGACCGAAGCGTCTGAAGTCGTCGGGCAAGAAGATGAAGGCGCATGCGAGCGTACAGACTGCCAGCATGACGAACAACGCGGGAAAAATGCGGCGTATACGCCGCTCATAGAAGTGCCAGACCGAGAACTCGCCCGCTTGCAGATCCCTGGCGATCATTTGGGCGATCAGATAGCCGGAGATGACAAAGAAAATGTCGACACCTACATACCCGCCACTGAACATTGTGAAACCGGCGTGGAACAGCACAACCGAAACGACGGCGATGGCGCGCAAACCATCGATGTCGGGTCGATAGGTTGGTGTCGCCAATGCTGTATGGTGCGGTGCTGGGCGCGAGGGTTTTCGACAGTCCAACATCACGCCTGCAGCGAGGCTGCGCGGATGAGCCTGAGAGTGTGACATACCGATCCTGTATAACGGCACTCTTGCGCCGATGTGCGCCCGCCATAAGGGGTAGCCTGCGGCTTAAATCGTACTAGGTTTGCAGTCTAAATTGCGCCTGGAACAGCAGGATGCGAGCAGATCGAAGAATTTCCCCCGCGCGCAACTGTTCGAGGCAATCAGGGTGCCTGGGTTGCGGTCCGGCTCTCTCCAGCAATGAGGATGACGCCTGCGTTGGCGTCGGGTGCCGCAGGCCGCTATTTGATCATCCGGTGAAGGTTTCTGTGGCAGCCCACTACTTTTGGGGAGGGGTGTCCTTCGAATTCCCAAGCAGTGCGAAACCTGGATTGATGTAGGGTGTAGCGGTCTGCGGGGTCCAATTTGAGGCTCAAATGGCTGTTGTGCATCCCCATCCTCGGAATTCATCGGATGCGCAGCATTTTCTGCGCGAAGCCTCCGAGAAGCCAACTTCCGACAAGTCATTCAATGTGGCTGCGCACGGGCTTCGCGGTGTTGCTTCGCTGATGGTGTTCTTCGCGCATCTCCTAGGGGGCACGGCGGAGCACATCTACGCCTCGAATTCGGCCTATGTCGCTGCCATTGGCCCCTTCTGGAATTTCGGCACCTTCGGGGTGTGCCTTTTCTTCGCCATCAGCGGCTTCGTTATCCTTCCGAGTGCGCTGCACTACAGTCCGCGTGAGTTTGCTGCCCGTCGGTTCCTGCGCGTCTATCCGCTGTTCTTTGTTCTCAGCGTGCTGTACGTCGCGCTGAACGCAGCAACGAACCTTTATCCCGACACCAACAATTTCACCGCAATTGTCGCGGGACTAACGTTCCTGAATCTTTTCACCCACACAGAGCAGTTGACGCCGAATGCCTGGAGCCTGACCTTCGAGGTCTGGTTCTATGTGTTTACCGGCGCCTTCGTGTTCCTCGCGATTCATCGCCCCAGCAAGCTCGGCATCGCCGTTTTGAGTCTGCTTGCAGCGTTCTTTATCGCCAGATACCCGATTGCCTTGTATTTCGTCGCGGGCGGGCTGATCCGACTCGCCTTCGATCGATATGAATGGGTGCGTGTTGGTCACCATCGGCTCGCCGAGAGCGCGGCCCTGGCAACTTGTGTCCTTCTATCCGCCCGCGGCCACTACGATTATCACTGGTCCGATTTCCAGAATGCCGAAGTGCCAGTGCTGGTCGCCGCGACAGCGCTGTACTTCTGCCTTGCGGTGTCGCGAAACAGCTTGACGGCGCTGGTTCTCGGCAATCGGCTTCTTCGCTACTTCGGAACGGTCAGCTACAGCCTGTACCTAGTGCACCCCTATACCTATTTTCTGACCCGCTCCATCTTTTCGCACGCTCACCTCTTCACCGCCAACGTCGTCGTCTCGATGGGCGCCTTCGTTGTGGTGGCGAGCGCGATCACGTGGATACTCACGCATTTCGCGAACCGCACCCTGGAGCTATGGCCCTATGAGTTCGTCTATCGTCAGAAGATCTACCGCTCGACATCGCAGCCGAATGCAGTCCGGTCGTGGCTTGGCTTAGGGACCAAACGATTCGCATGGCCGCGAGGGTAACGCCGTCGCTGCGCAGTCCATGGCACAACTGATTAATCGTCAGACTTGGACAGCAAATCCGTCAACCGGGACAAATCGGGCACATAAAGCTCTTTTGCGCGGCGCAGCACTATCCCGACACTCTGCAGGTAGCTGAGTTCGCGGGCTACGGCTTCGCGATGCGTGCCGATGCGATTGGCCAAATCCGTATGCGTGGGAATAGGAGAAATCACAGCCGAACCGTCATTGTCGATATGTTCGACACATAAGCGCAGCAATTCGCTGTGCACGCGCGATCGAACGCTGAGCGTCGAGAGTTCGACGATATGCTCGACAAGCGCATGCTGGCGTTCGACCAACATTTGGACGATGGCTTGAAGCGCCTCGGGATCGTTCTTGACAATATCCAGGAAGGCCCGATTTCCGATGGAGGCGATGGTGCATGGTCCCGCGGCTTCAATCGAATAAGGCACCACAAGAAGATCACCGCTTAACGCCACTCCATTGACGAGGGATCCCTGGTGCGCTGACGGGAGCCAGACTATTTTGCCTGTACGGGTATAGACAGGGAAGCGAAGCTCGCCCGTCAAAAGAAAAAAGACTCGATCGACCCTTTCACCGGCCGGGATCAAGACATCACCGTCTTCAAGGTGGAACCAGTGACAGCGGCGGTTCATCTCGGCCAGCGTGGAAGGACGAACAGCGTGGAAATGCTCGATATCGCTCAGATCCGGATTTTGTGACGTGTTTCTGTCGGCTGCGGGAGTGGTCTCCCTCTCCGTCTGCGAAGCCGAAAAACGATCGGACGGTTGTTTCACTTCTTCTTGCCCCCTGCAAAATGTCGAGTCGTCAGCAGGCCCTCTAGATCGAGGGCCTGCTGACGCCAACCGGCATCGTTGCCGCGGGCAAAAAACTCATCACTTCTTGACCGAGGCGCAGCCATGCCTCAATTCCGTATGCTCACACCCTCATAAGGCGTTGTGTTAAGGATGTAGGCTACCTCGGTCCGGTTCCTCGCGCGAAGCTTTTTCATGACATTGCGAATGTGCACCTTAACTGTGCTTTCGCACATGTTGAGCTCGTACGCGATCACCTTGTTGGCCTTGCCTCGACGCAACGCTTCGATCACCGCCATCTGGCGTGACGTGAAAACATTGTCGCCTTGCGGCTGCTTGGCTGGTTGGCTGTCCTTGATCGCCTGGCCCGAATTAAAGAGAACACTGGGCGGTATGAAAGTGCCACCGGCGGCGACAAGCTGAATCGCCTTTGCCGCAACCTGCAAGCTGACGCTCGTTGGGATGTAGCCGCGCGAGCCGCTTTCTACTGCTTTGAGAATATCATCAAGGCTTTCGATATCCGACAGCATCACGATTCCCAGAGATGGTCTCGTCGCCTTGAGATGGGCAATCCGCGAAAGATGATAGTCTGCTTGAGAGTTCGACCACATGACACAGAGCAGGACGGTGGAAACGCGTTCGGTCTCCTCTTGACTGGCGGCGTCGAACGCTTCGACGGTCGGATAGCGCTGGATGCGAAAGGATGGCTCGATGAGCTCAAGGCTACTGGCGAAGCAGTCGCACATCAGCGGCCTGTCATCGATAATCGCGATCTCCAACTCCCCCCGGAAGGGGGCAGGTCCGACATGATTGACATTGGCAACAGGTGAATAGGCAGCCAGATCGATTTTGACCGGCTGATCGGTATTGGACAGAATTGTCATGGCTTATCCCCAACCCAAAGGTTCAACTCAACACGAGCGGAATTCACCCCAACGGAGAATCCGCCTTCGAAAACCCACCTCCTTAATGACCTCCTTAATGCATTAGTAATAACTTGCAGATTCCAGAGGCGGTGTGACAAAACGCACAGCGTGAATATAATCGCATATTTTTGATAGGATTAGACCGGAGAAAGGCAGATGTCGTGAGGTTGTGGCCGGCTCCACCAAAAGGTGTACCATCAACCAGAAGGGTGCCGGGCTGCACCCGATGCTGTCTGTAACCAACCGCAGGCAGGTATCTCACTCGAAGCGAGTTTCAGAGTTGTAAACGCTCGCATCCACCTACAAAGTATATCAAGTAAACTTGCAGTTGTATCATTGTGATACGAAAGTTTATCCTTGGAATCGCGTGCATTCGATTTTCAAGCAACGAGCCGAGAGACGGCTGACGCCTCCGCGCGCAGCCTCTGTCAATTTGGCTCTGCGAACGCGAAATTGATCCCTACTCGAGCCACTGCTGAAGGTGCTCGCCCAACTTAATGGCGAGTGCAACAATCGTCAGGGTGGGCATGTCATTCCCCCCGGTGGGAAAGACGGAACTCCCGGCGACGAAAAGGTTCGCGAGGCCGTGCACCTGGCACGTGGCATCGACCACGCCAGTCCGCGGGTCGTTGCTCATCCTCGTTGTGCCCATGTGGTGCCTGACCCATCGGTATGGGATATCGTCCCCGTAGGCTGGGGTCCCGTGGGCGCAAGCCAGGACATCGCTTCTGTGCCCCAACATCCGCATCTCGTCGGTGACGATCGTCTGCACTCGCTGAAGTGTGCGCCGAACGAGAGGTCCCACCCTCCATTCCAGCTTCACGCGCGGGAGACCGAATTCGTCAAGCCTTGTATCCAGCGTGACCCGGCTTTCCGGGTCCGGTTCCTGTTCGAGGATGGTATCAAAGTGGAAGTGCCCTGCCCACCGGCGTGAGCGCCCGATGCGGTCGATAGCCGACGCGATGGATCCTGCGGGATGGCGAAGGATGGTGCGGCCACTCTTAATAAGGTCACGATGCAGGCGTCCCTTCCGCAGCCAGAATGCAAGATAATGCAACGCTTCGGAACCATCCCAATCGTTGGCGCAAGGTCCCGGCTTGATCCACGTCCGGGAGCCGAGAAGGCGTTCACTTTCCCGAATCTCTGGGCGCAGCGCCAGTCCGAACGCAGCGGTCACGTCACAGTGTTTTGCCTGCGACAGATAGGGCCTGCGAGCCTCAGCGGATGGCACGTGAAAGGCTATGGCGGAGTCAGGACGGCAGATCTGCAGGCTTCCCCATTTTACGCGGGGATGCTCCATGAAATAGCGGCCAACGAGGTCATGCTGGTTGCCTATCCCATTCGGCATCTGTTGGTTCGAAACCAAGAGCAGGCGCGCGTTTTCGATTCCGCCGCAGGCCAGCACAAATGATCGTGCTTCGATCCGGAAACGCCTGTCTGGCGTACTGGCCACCTCGATGGAGCGAACCCATCTTCCGGATGTGTCGGTGTCTAACCGCAAGGCCGTGGCGTGCAGGACAACCTGCACATTTTTCGCCGCTTGCAGCCTGGCGCGCAGTGTCGCCCCCAAATCCGGGATGGGACTGAGAAAGCATCGTTCTGAAAAGAGCGGCCCATTCATAGGCAGAACTGCAGAGGCCGGCCATTCGGCTTGCAAGTCCTCGATGCCCAACAAACCGGCCGCTGTTTCATAATGGGGGAGAAGCGAGTTACGGTCGACGGGCCATCCGCTCATCGGGATCCAAGACCGAGCCTCGAAATCGATGTGGTCCAGCATCTTGCACCACCCGCCCCAACCAGCTCTGCCGGTACTGCCGCCAAACTGTCGGATACGGCAAAGGTCGAGCGCCTCGTAGGGTCTGCCTACAGAGCGGCCGCGCGAAAGTCTTTGGCGCCAGTGTTCGTATGTCAGCCCGCCGCTCTCGATGATGCATACACGATGTCGCGTTCCTTCAAACTGTGAAGCCAGTGCCAAGCCGGCTGCGCCCGCCCCCACGATGCACAGATCTGCTTCCAGGCACGTACCGTGGGGAATGCTGTCGCAATCCTCTATCATGGCGGCATGAATCGCGAGCAGGCGGCCGGCGCGGCAAAATCATCACCCGAACAGCGCAAGGGAGAACTGAGGTTGAATGGCCGCAGAGCAATGCGGTCAGGTTCGTGAGGTCTGATCACTGGCGATCCGCTGTCCAAGCCTGATCCTCTTTGCCGCTTGCGAACGCAGTGCGGTGAAATTCGGCGCCACCAACGGGTAGTCGGGCGGCAAACCCCATTTCTTGCGATAGTCGGCCGGTGTCATTCCAATCGAGGTCAGATACCGCTTCAATGATTTCATCCTGCGTCCATCCTCCAGGCTAATGATGAAATCCGGGGTCACCGATTTGCTGATTGGTACGGCGGGAACAAGCTTCGGTTTGGTTTTTTCCGTGCCTCCCGCGAGGGCCTGCAATGTGCGGCCGACATTCTGGACCAGATCCACCAGATCAGAACGTGAGGCTCGGTTCCTGCTGACAAAGGCCGAGACAATCTTGACAGTTGATTCCAGGTGATCGACGGGGTCAGGGGCCATGGATCCGCTCTCGGCTGACGATGGTTGTCGTCCGTAGCCAAATGCGGAGCATGTCTGGATCGCTCGTCTGCCGAACTGCCCAACATCAAATCGGGAGCACGCGCCCCTGATCTCCCCCGCGCTTGGAACCCTTCAATGGCATCTCTAGGCGCCACTTCTGTCAATTGCCCTTGGTGGCGCTGAATCCATCCAAAAGTGGTAACCGATAGTGATGGCCAAGGTGCGCCCATTCGTCGGCCTCGCGTCCGCGTGCTGCGTTTGCTCGGTGTTTTCTTGAAATTCGCTGAACTCGATGCACCTCCTGCCCGATATCACTTAAATATCCTGCATATGCTTCACCCCATTGGGGAGTCCTAACTTCTAATTTTTGGCGACTGTTTCAAAATTACTCTAGGCGCATGATACCATTGTATTTTTTATTACTCAAGATAGCCCCTATTTATACATCGGTAATCTCGTGTCACACTGTCATCAAATGTGTCCAAGGCAAACGTGATTTTGAATAACCTTTCCCAGAGAATCCGATTATTAATTATGCGGGGGAGCTCGAATATCAGGAGACGATATGACCACTAAAGTTACAACGACGGCGAAGTTGCTGGTGGGGGCATTCTTTGCTCTGGGCACGGTCGGGATTTCCTATGCCGGCGCCGCTGGAGAGTCCGGCGTCCTAGTAAGTTCGTCCGGTGAGACCGGCGCCAAGGCTGGTGGTGCCGGTGAGACCGGCGGCAAGGCTGGCGGCGCCGGCGAGACCGGCGGCAAGGCTGGAGGCGCCGGCGAGACCGGTGGCAAGGCTGGAGGCGCCGGCGAGACCGGTGGCAAGGCTGGAGGCGCCGGCGAGACCGGTGGCAAGGCTGGAGGCGCCGGCGAGACCGGTGGCAAGGCTGGAGGCGCCGGCGAGACCGGTGGCGCTACCCTTAGCACTGCGTCAAGCGAGGCTGGAGGCACTGGCGAGGCTGGAGGCACTGGCGAAGCCGGCGGCAAAGCTGGCGGTGCTGGCGAGACCGGCGGCAAGGCTGGCGGCGCTGGCGAGACCGGCGGCAAAGCTGGCGGCGAAAGCGGCAAGGGCAGCGGTGCTGGCGAAAGCGGCGGCAAGGCTGGAGGCGAAAGCGGCAAGAGCGGCGGCGCCGGCTAGACTGACAAACGCCTGAGACTGTCGGATGCCGTTAAGTGAGTTATTCACTTGCCGGCATCCGCTTGTCCAACAACCAACTCCATCGTCGAGGTTGTGTCGTTGGAAATATCACCTTCGCCGCCACCGACCGGCACGGCACATCTCTCACGAAGCATGCCGCTGTTCTATGCGCAAAATACCGTCCTGTCGGTTGTCACCAGTCCGAACCAGTATAACGCGCGGCCTCCTTCCACAAAGCGAGCGCAATGTTTGGCGAACGAGCTTTCACCTCAAAATCATGACCTCTGTATTTTCCGGCCACGATCCACACTGTCTTTGAGCGCTGATAAACAGTGACGCCCAGAGAGCTGGCGACAGTTCGCCACTGGTCGTTACCCCCCATGAATTGTAGCCCTGTCGCCATGCAACTGCACATGACAACGACAATGCCAGACCAGAGTTGCACGGAATGTGACGACTTTAACACTTGCCCATCGGTTGCCATGCCGGTTTTGCCAACACCCTACTGTCGATCTCGTCCCCCGCTTGGCGCAAGCAAACTCCCGGAACGAGGGTACGTGTCGAATCCTACCAAGCGTGGAAGGCGCGAAAAACAGCAAGCCACCAAGGGACAAGAACGTCCCCTCACCCCGCCCAAAGGTTTAGCGGAAACGTCCAAAGGCTATCTGGGATCAATACAGCGGCGGCAATACCATTCACCGATGATCTGCGTGCAACGGCAGCCACTTCGCTTGGTATGCAACGCTTGATCGCCCGCCGTACCAACCTGCGGCGGGTAATTTTCTTCGGATGGCGCCCATGCCTGCACTACTCCACATGCCGCTTCGCGCAGTCACCAGTTGGATGATCGTAGGTAGGGTCTAGTTATGCCTGCACTGTCGCGAAGGACGTTTGCGCAGGGAGCTCTGTTAGGCCTGTCGCACTGGCTCGGCGTTTGCAAGCCGGCTGACGCGTACCACCAGCCAGGCGATGGTGTAACGTTGGTGGCGGAAGGCAGACCCGTCGTCACTCTGGTCACCCCCGATACGCCCAACGACTCTGTCCACTACGCTGCGGTGGAACTCAGCTGGCATATTGAAAAGGCCACCGGCTTCCAACCTGCCACAGTGACCGAGAGCAAGGTGACGTCGACCGGGCTCGGCAAGACCCACATCTTTCTGGGCGATACCCGGTTTGCGCGAAAGGCCGGAGTCGATTTCGACGCCTTGGGGCCGGAGTCGTGTGCGCTTCGCACCGTCGGCCGCCACCTGTGTATCGCAGGGCACGACACGAGCGGCAGTCCTGTTGACGTCAACACGTCCGCGGGAACGCTCTTCGGCGTCTACGAACTTCTCGATCGCTACTTTGCGGTTCGGTGGCTGTGGCCGGGCGAACTGGGAACGTTTGTTCCAAAAGCAGAGTCAGTAGTCGTTCCTCTTCAAGATCGCGTGGTAACGCCTCGATTCATGCAGCGTCAAGTGCGCACGGGTGCTGGTTTAAGGACCAAAGATCATCCCGAGATGGGCTTCACCACCGCAGCAGCTGAAGACTACATGAACGCCCAGGCTGCATTTCTGCGTCGCAACCGCATGGGTCGCCGAATCCCGGCGAAGTACGGCCATGCCTTCGTCGACTGGTGGCGGCAGTATGGCGCTGAGCATCCAGAATGGTTCCAGCTGGTCAACGGCAAACGAGGCCCCTCACGGCTGGGTGGGCGCTTCTCGATGTGCATTTCCAATGCGGGTCTGCACGAAGAGATTGTCTCGCAGTGGCGTCAGCATGGAGGCGATCGCCCGGGGCATCTTCCAACCTTCGTCAACGCTGTTGAGAACGACGTCCCTGGCCAATGCGAATGCGATGTGTGCAAGGCGCTGGATGGTCACGAGCCGCCGAACTATCGAAAATTCATCCCGTCGAAGTCGAAGCTTGCCAGCAAGCCTTTCGTATCCGACCGTTATGCACGTTCCTGGCAAGCCATCCAGCAGAACGCTGCGAAATACAATTCAAACGCGGTTGTCGTGGGCTACGCCTATATGAACTACTTCGCCGCTCCGACATCGGGCGTAAAATTGGGCCCGAACATCATGATCGGATTTTGCCCATCATCCTGGTTCTATCCCCGAAGTGGCGACGAGCAAGACTGGATGAAGGCCCAGTGGCGCGGTTGGGCGGACACACAAGCTAAGCTTTTCATGCGGGCGAACTATTTTCTGGACGGATATTGTATGCCGCACATATTTTCGACCCAGTTCGCCGACGAATTTCAGAGCGCCGCGAACAACGGAATGGTCGGGACCGATTTCGATTCGCTGACAGGCCATTGGGCGACACAGGGCCCAAATCTTTACCTGTTGCTGCGCTTGCAGATCCGTCCCGAAGTACCCGCTAGCACCCTCCTGTCCGAATACTACTCAGCCTTCGGCCCGGCCGCGGCTGACGTGAGGAAATATTTTGATTTCTGGGAGGCCTATACGTCGGGTGGGCGCGCCCGCCTGCATGACACCTTTGAGGCTCTTGGGGCGTCGCGTTGGCGAAGCTGGGCGAAAGCGGCGCATGCGATCTATCCAGAGGAGAGTTTTGCACCAGCCGAAGAATTGCTCGACAGGGCAGCGTCCTCTGCAAACGGCGATCAGGAGGCGTCCATGCGGGTGCAATTCCTTCGATTGGGATTGCAGCACGCGAAGTTATGCTCTCTAGCCGCCGCCAAGCTTACGCTCGGAAATCCAGAATCCAGCTACGAGAAAGGCAGGGTGGAACTGCAGGCGCTGTTGGCATTTCGACGAGCGAACGAACGCATGTGGATATCCAACTTGAATCACTGCGCGTGGGTCGAAAGCACGAGTTGGACGCTTCCAGGCGCGGCAGGCCAATCGCCGGATCCCGATCCGGAGTGATGCACGCCAGTGAATGGAAGTGGCTCATAAGGGAAGTTCTCGCCGCCGGGCCGCCAGCCAGCGGCTGCATTTTGGCAAGACCGCAGACGCTCGACTTGCGGCGGTCGTCCAGCCTCCAGCAATCGCGGCACGACAATCGCCGTTCGATTGCGCCACTTTTCCTGACAGGATCCCGACCTCACCCCTTGAAGGCATCAGCCTGCGTTTCCGACCGCATGCGGGGTGGGAAGCTCGAAAAGGTTGAACGCACCCGCCAGCATACGCGGGCGAGGTGCGCTCTTTAATGATCTGGCAGGATCGATAGGACGATCAGTTGCCCTTGCTACCCTTGCTGCCACCTTCTCCAGTGCCGCCGGACTTGCCTCCGGACTCACCGGCTCCGCCAGCCTTGCCGCCGGTTTCGCCAGCACCGCCAGCCTTGCCACCGGTTTCACCAGCACCGCCGGCCTTGCCAGGTTCTGCAGCGCGACCTGCCTTGCCGGGCTCGGCGGCGCGACCTGCCTTACCTGCTTCCACAGATACAATTTTGGTCGAAGACTCAGCAAAGCTGGTCGTCGAGACCGAGGCAACAGATGCAGCAAGAGAAATTGCGGTAAGAACGCGTATGATCATGATAGACCTCCATAACAGGGTGATAATCAGCCCCTGAGAATCTTGTCGTTTATTTTTTCCGGAAGATCGAGTCTTGTCTGACGATACGGCTGTCGGCATGTTTTATAATTCCTGAATCGATTTCCGATCAAAATTTACTCACCTCTCCTTCAAAAAAAGGAGCATTAGCTATTTCTTGGATATCTGCATAGAACTTGCCAATCGATGCGGTAGGCGACAACAGTCGCCTGCATTGGCAGCAACGGCGAGCCATTTAGCGTGCTGTGTAGCCAAGTAGAAACTGGCATATCTATTTAGAATTGTCGGGCGTTCGATCGCCAGTGTGATCTGACTGTTCATTGCGTTCTTGACACCAGCCTGACAAATCCCAAAGTTCAGATGCAACCATTTGTTAACCATCTGACAATGTTGTCGTGCGTAGATTCCGCGGTTGCTCGACGCTTCGGGCAAGGCACATTCCGGTTCCGACTTCCCGTCCCGATTTTTCCTGCACGAGCCGGGACGGACTTTGAGGACAGCAGGTCGATCAAGTTCCAACATCCCTAAGATGCGATCGCTGTCCAGGCGCGCCTGTCATTGCGAGGCGCTAAATCCGTTGACCTGTGTACTGAGCGGCTTCCATCCACAATGCGAGTACGATCGCAGGAGAACGCGCTTTGACCTCGAAATGGCGACCCCGGTGGCTTCCGGTGGCTACCCACACCGTTTTTGAACGTTGAAAGATCGTGACGCCAAGAGCATTCGCCCGATAGAAGATCTCTTCGTGATCGCGATGCATTGGCTCTGGCCTGCTGGCTCCCAAAATTGCCGACGACGGTGCTCGCCATCGCTAGGCGATATACTGGTCTATGTTCATATTGGGCCGCTGTCTTTTGCATTTGACATAGATGCCTGCTTTTACGCATCAGACGTCGCGTCCAAACAGCCCGTGCGACCGCGTCGCTGAGCCCCTATTGCCTGTAGATAGCTGGCCGCCACCAATTCCCACGATTGGACTTCCATGGGACTTCAGTCTTATTTGCGCTATTGCTAATATGCCTATAAATTGATCAACGCGGGGACACCCAATCCAACCCGCATGGCCGGTGTGGCGCAAAGCAAAGCTGTCCAACGCAGCGAGCCCCACCGGCCATTCGTTCCAGATAAAGCCGCGGCAAGACCTAGAGCAGTCCACCGTTTCACGGAAACGGCGAGCCGATGTAACCGTTTGTCTTGACGCAATTCCCAAGGGAAAGTGCTTTGCCCTTTTCCCTGGAAAACCGCTTCACACTTTTCCTGGAATGCTTGCGACGATTGTCAGTCGGCCGGAACGGCGCCACCTCCACCTCGACTTTGCCGCTTTCGAAACCGCTCATCGCACAAAAATGCCCGTATTATCCTAGAATTCAATCTACATAGAGTCCGTGCCCAAACGGTCAAGATCCAGTCTGTTGACCCTCCCTGCATAGAGCCAACCTTGTTGCGCGAGTGCTAATATAAGCGTAATCTGCGTGGTGCGGAGAGGAACACCAAGCTCCCGCCGCAGAGGCCGGGACAGGCGGCTAAGCGTCCCTCTCAGGCAGCCTTGCCGGTCATCTCGATACGGCTGGCGCCAAGAGCCACATCGGACCAAGACGCGATCACTCCCGTCACCTGACCCAAGGCGAAGGACCTTCTTGTCTATGGCGGATACCTGATCGTGGAGTGGTCGACACATAACCGAAACGGAGTAGTCCGATCATTCATCCCGTGATGTTGGAGACGGCGCTTACGTTATCAAGATTAGGGAGGCTAATCTAATATGGATACGCAGCTTTCTTATACAGAGACAGCATCGGCCCCAGGCTGGGAAAAGGGTCGAAATGGTGCAGAACTCTACGCCTGGGCGAATGCACGGGGCATCGCGATTTACCAGCGTTCAAAGACAGTATGGATTGCGGCAGGAAGCTATCGGGGCCGCAATTTTGAAGTCAAGGGACGTTCGCCAGCCATTGCGCTCGCATTGTGGGTGGAGGGCGCTCAATACACGGGTCAACGGTTTTACCTGATGCACTGAGACGCCATTGCCACAAGGTGCGCCACCTCGCAGACGGTCGCGCCTCCCAGCGTAACCAACCCGTCCCCCGCTCGTTAGCCCTATGCTGGTTGATCCCAGCTCCAAACTCTGGCCCGCCTTTTCCCAGGCGGGCTCTTTTTACGGGATAGCGAGGAGCCACAATGAAGAAGAGCTATGAGAAGCCTTCAAAAATCATCGCCATTCCCCGTCGTCGACAGTCTTTTAGCTTTGGTCACGCGAACCAAGGCCCGGTGCCGCACGGGCGCGGGCTTTTTTGTGCCGGCGGACCCAAGGGAGCCGTTGGTCCGCACCAGGGCTGACGTCCCCCTTCCACGCAGGGTCGAAGACCGGGACCAGACCGAGCAGCATGGCGGCCTCTGATATGAACTTTGCCATCTGCGAATCCTCGACCTGGCACCCGGGAAGCGCGAATCTGATCTCCGCGACAATCGCATTGGTCGACACCACGGCGCCCCGCCGTCGCCGTACGAGGCTACCAAGAATATAGGATTGAAGAGGCGGGTCTACCGTCCCTGAAGGGTCAACAAAAGTGCCCATGACCGTCACTCCATGCCGCGCGCGTTACAATCCACTTCAGAATGTGGGGGTCGATTTCACCCAATTCGGTGAGTTCGAGCGCGAGAAGTCTGGCGTATTGGCGCCTATTTCTTCCCGAGATGCGTCTTTCCACGCCGGATTTTCTGAAGGCGTTCCGTACGGCCTCGCAATCGAAGGCCGTCAACCTGTATTGATCTGCTGCCATTTCAGCCTCCGCTTAGCGGCGGGAGCACCTGAGTTGGCTTCCAAGCACCCGTATGCCTAGAATGGCGGGTGACGTACGCATTGTACGCTTTCGTACACTCACATGCGAGTCGTTTGCACTGAAACGACCTAGTATTCGTCCCAGTCGAACCTAACATCCTGATACTGTGCAGGAACGTTTTCATACGATCGGCATTCAAAGTCAGTTAGCCAAGGGAGGCTTTGATGACCCACTGCCGCGTCGACAGAGAGAGCTTGGAGCCGGCCGTTCAAAATTACTATCGAGGCAGAGCGCCAAGCTCGTAACGCCAAGACAGTGGAGATGCGCAATAGCGCCTATTCTTGGAAGCATTAGTTTTTCCACGCTGGAGGCATTGGATGGCGAGGGTAGCGTTGCTACGTGAATCGGTGAACTCCTCTAGCCGCCACCGTTGGCGGGAGCCGGGCCGCGCGGCGGTCGATGCCGGCTATGCAATTGCGGCCAAATCAATCTCCGTAATGTGCCAGCGGCCAAGATTTGCCGTGTAGAGTTTGTCGCCCTTGAAGGCGATGTTGGTGGGGTGAGCCAGGGTGGTCGCCGTTGGATCCTCGATCAGCACTTCGAGACCTCGGTCTTTTCGCCAGCGATAGATCCGGCTTGGCTCGTAGCATGAGATGAACAGCGAGCCGTCAGGCGCGAAGGCGACGCCATCTGGAACATTGTGCACGCCTTCGACGACAACTTTGCGCGCCCCTGCCGTGCCGTCGGTGCGGATCGGTACATAACTGATGCAAGGCGCGTTGCTCTCCACGACATAGAGGCCGTTGCCGTCCGGCGCCATGGCCATGCCATTGGCGAACGACATCGCCTCCTGGCACCACAGACCGCCCTCGCCCGTCTTGAGATCGTAGCGGAAGATGCCGGAGCGATTGTCCTGGCCGACACTGTCGGACACGTAGAGCCAGCCCCTCGCCTCGTCGACGATCGGATAGTTCGGCACACGGATGCCAGACGACGCGAAGCGCTCGATGCGCGCTGTCGCGGCATCCCAACGAAAGATCGCAGCATGCTTCAGGTCGCAGGCAAAACAGTTGCCGGCGCTGTCGAAGGCAATGCCCAGCAGAAAGCCATCCGTGCCGCCAATGCGCTCGACCGAGCTACCACCGGCGGTCAGCCGCAAGAGATCGCCGGTTTCAGTGCCGCACCAGATGGACCCATCGCTGTGGATGGCCACGCCCTCCGGATGCGCGACGCGTGGGCTGGTGAAGATGCCGTCGAAAAAGACGCGCGCGGCGGACATGTCGAGCAACGGCTTTGCCATGGATCAGCTCCTTGCGATTTGCAGCCTCTGCTGTTCGGCGATGCAGCGTTCAACCATGGCGCGGTCGGCCGCAAGGATCTCGGCGATGAGCGCACCACGCTCCTTGGCGCTGACAAATTCCAGACGACGCAGACCGAGCGGGTCGATGCGGTTTCGCAGGATGGCGAGCGTGTCGTTGGAAGGCAGCGGGACCTGCTGGCAGTCGGCATCGAACGTCACCGCAAATCCTGTGGCGTCGCGGATCTGCTGGTGCGTGATGCCAGGCATGGTTTCGACGACGGTCAATTCCCTGGATGTCTGATCGAGCCGAAAGACGCAGAGATCGGTGAAAACCAGCGCCTTGCCGGTGCGATAGCCCATCGGCTCGCGCTCGGCCGGCGTCAACAGCCCGCGAGCCGAACTGACAATCTCGACCTCGTCCACCAATGACTGGACCGAATGGCGGGGAATGTAGAGCAGGTAGTCGCGATGCATGTTGGCGACATCGGCCATGCCACCCTGCCCGGGCAACCGGATCAGGCCACCGCTTGGTTTGCGTAGCGCGATGGTGTTGACGCGGCCGCGCCGGTCGACTTGCGCGGCACCGACGATCTCATGCGTCACCGCGCCCGCCTGGTAATAAGTCGAGTAGGTGTCGTCGCCGCCGGCATGCGCCACCGCCGTCTCGCAATCGAGGCTTTCGATCAGCGACAGGATCATCGGGCTCGGCTCAATGTCGAGATGGCCGCAACTCATCGTCGCGATGATCATGTCCGGCGCGTGCGACGCCTTGGCCAGCCGGTAGGCGACGTTGGCTAGCGGCGACACCGCGCCGGCGCTGGCAAAGCTCTCATTATCGAGTTCGGCGGCGATGCGGGCGGCAATGATCTCGTCGACGGATGCGTTCTTTTTCTCAGGCGCCATCGCGGGCATGGCGATAACCGTTTCAGCGCGGACTTTCGCAGCTTCTTGAACGGGAGCCGGCACGCCTTCGAACGGCAGGCGGAGATTGTGCGCCAGAGGCGTTTCCCTGACCGCGAATGCTTCCGACAATCTCTGATAGTCCGTGACATAAAATGGCAGGCAGGACGCCGGATAGGCGCCGCCCGGCGCCATTGCAATGGCCGAAACCTGATTGCGAGTGAGGATGCTCTGGCGCCCGTCCTGCCGCAGCGCCCCAACTGGGACGATTTCCTCGACCGTGACCAGCACCTGTCGCGCAGCACCCGCCATGGCGAAGTCCAGTGCACGCGGCCCGATGATCTGGACGTTGCCGCTTTCATCCGCGCGCTGAGCGTGGACGACGAATGTGTCGAGCCGCAGCGGCGGGATGAATCCGGTAGCGGTCCCTGAAATCGGATCGGGCTCGCCGCTCGCACCCGGCACGCGCGCCAGCATGTCGGATCCATCCGGCAACTGGAACGGCATTGACGGCAGGTTCTGCTGCGCCGCTCGCAGGGCCTGGATCATCGCCAGTGCCGTCCAATCGCGAACCGGTAGTACACCGCTCTCGGCAGCGGCGCGGAACCGTGGCGGAAGGCCAAAAATATCGAGGCTGGAAAAGCAGAGGTCTATTTCCGCCACCGCATTCGCTTCGAGCAGCAGTTCGAGCGGCAAACCGCCGGCCCAGCAAACATAACGCAAGTCCTTGATGCCGGACCGGGCGATCGCGCGCAGCAATGCGATCGGCAGGCGGGCAAAATGGTGGCCGCCGACGCCGAACGAGTCGCCTTGGCCGACCATCGCGCGCAGTCCCTCGACATCGGTGAAGTGTGGCCGGTTTGGCTTGACCAGAGACATTGCCGTACGATCTGTCACAGCGCGGACGCCTCGATGCGATAGCGGGTCACGAAAGGCTTTTCGGGCGAGAATTCCAGCGCGGTCGCAATGCCGGATTGCGCGATCGGATTGTCAGCCAGCGCGGTCGCCGGACCGAGCCCGAAGGGCGAGCAGATCGGCTCGATGCCGATGGCGACATGACGCCCATTCCACGGTGCCGCCTTGCGGCCGCGATTGGAGTACCAGAGCAGAAGGCTTGGAAAATGCTCCTTTTGCCACGAGAGCTCTACCCTGTAGCCGTCCTTGTGGTTGGTGAGCGCGGCCGTGCCGTCGAGGCTTTCGATCTGTAGCAGTTCCTCCGTGTCGGCAGCCAGAGGCAGCCGCGAGGCGTCGACCACGCCGCCGGCGCGCGCCGGCACGCTGGTCAGTTCGGCAAACGTCTTGTTCCTGGCAAACAGCGCCGCGCCGGGTTCGACATCGTGCGGGTAGGTGCGGCCTTCGTCGAAGCCACCGAGTTCCAGCGTGGCGGCGCCTGTCTCGAACGGCAGCCGGAACACCGGGTGCAGGCCGATCGGCAAGCGGCAGGCACGACGAACGACGATCTTGAATTCAATATCGATGGCCGGCGCCAACGGATCGGGTATCACCGTCCGTTCGACGCGCTCGACCGAGCTTCCCTGGGGATAGGCGAGCGCCAGCGACAATGACCCGCTCTTACTGTCGCGCCAGGTCCAGTCATGATTGGAGCTATGGCCATGGATTTCTTCGCCAGGCTCAGGCGGACCCATCGCGTGCGCCCAATTCTCGGGCCATCCCGCCGCAGGCACTGAATAGCCGAAGGGCACGCAGGGCCATTCGCCACGCAACCGGCGCAGAATGCCCGGCAGCGCTTCCGCTTCCGGCTCGTTCGCCCAGGGTGCGATATGCATTGGCGAGATCTGCCGGCCATCCGCCAGCAAGAACGTGACAGGCGCCAGCATCGCGCCGAGCCGCTGGACAGTCAGCGCACCATGCGCCCAGCCCAGCCCGCGATAGTCGTCGCCGGCATTCACGACCCGGCCTTCTTCAGCCGCGCAGCACTCCTGTCGGCGAATTCCTTGACACGTTGCTGGCCGATCTCGCCGCGGTAGAGGTCACCCAGTCTATCGCGCTCCATGGCGAGACCATCAGCCAGATTGCCGGACACAGCATGCGCGGTCAGCATCTTCAGGCT
>NZ_RZRQ01000630.1:0-1549 GCF_003997785.1 Mesorhizobium sp. M7D.F.Ca.US.004.01.2.1
GTCGACCGTGAACAATCCGAGCCCTAAGCGGCGACCGGCTTCGGCCGGATTTGAAGCAGGGCAATCAAGAGCGACAAAAACCCCTTCAGCCACCTGAGCAGGAGGGAGAAGTTGTAGCCGGCGGCGGCCAGGATGGCGTTGAGGGTGTCGCCCTGCTGGCCGGCGAGGTAGTTGCGGCCCATTCTGTGTTCGCTCTTGATGTGGCCGATGACGGGCTCGACCGCCGACCGCCGTCGCATCTGGCGCTTGATGGCTGGGGTGACGCGGCGTTTCTGGCCCGCGGTGAAGACCCTGAGCTTGTGGCTCTGCGGTGCGTTGTGGCCGCGATAGCCGGCGTCGGCGAGGATGCGGCCGATCTCGTTGCCGATGGTCTTTTCCATGTCGGGGATGACGCTTGCCAGCGTGTGGCCGTCATAGGGATTGCCGGGCAGTGCTTTTGCATGCAGGGCGAACTGGCCGCCCCTGGAGCGCTTCAGCGTGGTGGCCACCGACACCTTCACCCCGAACTCGTAGGGCGCATGCGCCTTGCCCTTGCCGATGCATTCCACCTCGTGTGCGTGCAGGCTGTAGATCTTGCGGCCGCGCTGGCGCTGGCGTTGCTCGAGAACGGTGGCGGCCTGGTAGAGCGGCCATTTGAACAGCGTCCAGCCCCTGATCGCCGGCGATCTGGCGACCAATGTCGCGAATGGTCCGGCCGAGATAGGTCTTGAGCTTGCGTAGCGCCTTGTTGGCCCGCTTGAACTGCTTGGCGTGGGCATAGCGCTGGTGGCTGATCAGCGCCAGCTTGCCGACCCGCACATAACTCTGGCGCAAATGGAGACCCGTCCTCTTGGCCAGCCGCACCAGCCGTTCGCGTGCCCGATGGATGAGCTTGGCGTCGGTCGGGAACATGACGTTCTTCGGCTGCACGGTGGTGTCGACGATCACCTGGCGCGTGTCGGCCGGTTTCATCGCCCCGGTCTTGACCGCGAGGCTGAGGCTCTCCTGCAACAGCACCATAATCCGCTCCTCGCCCATACGGCTGCGCCAACGCGTCATCGAGGAGCGGTCGAACGGCAGCGTATGGCAAAAGAACGTCTCGCCGGTGAGATACTGGAAATAAGGGTTCTCCACCCAGCGCTCGCACAGCACCTCATCCGACAGGTTGAAGGTGTGCTTGAGGATCGCCAGCCCCGCCATCAGCCGGGTCGGCAGCGGCGGCATGCCGGGGCCGTCCGAATAGACGGCGCCGAAACGCTCCTCCAGCACCGGCCAGTCGATCGCCTGCGCCAGCCGCACCAGCTCGTGCTTCATGTTGATGATTTGGTCGAGCCGGGAGCGGAACAGGTCCTGCTCTCCCGTCTCGCGCTTCTCGCGTGGCCTGGACATTCGCTGTCCCCTCGATTCGCCGCCGCCGAACCGAGTGAATCACGCTCCGCGCCACAAGGGAATCGCAAAACCGAATTGCAGGAAAACAGCGTCCAAATACCGCTAATCCTGCAATTCCAAAGCCGCTATCCGCCTCAATCAACAGGCCAGATCAATGGCTTGCGGATAGTTCACGGCCGAC
>NZ_RZRQ01000631.1:0-1549 GCF_003997785.1 Mesorhizobium sp. M7D.F.Ca.US.004.01.2.1
CAGGATTCGGTGCATGCCCTAATTGCGATTCACACCGATGCCGGCATTACCGGCTATGGCAGCGTCTTCACCGACGGACGCCTGGTTCGGGCGGGCCTGCAGGTGCTTGAGCCTTTGTTCCTGGGAGAAAATGCCCTTGAGCCTGAACGGGTCACCGAGAAGCTGCACCAGAACACGTTCTGGATGGGTCGTGGCGGCACGCTCACCCATACCATCAGCGGAATCGACATTGCGCTATGGGACATCCTTGGCAAGGTCAGCGGATTGTCGATCGGACAGCTGCTCGGCGGCGTTTATCGTCGGCGGATTCAGCCTTATTGCTCGCTGCTCATGAAGATGCCGGACATGATGGCCGACCAGATCCTGCCCTATAAGGAGCGCGGCTTCCGTGCCTACAAGATCGGCTGGGGGCCGTTCGGGCGGGTTGGTAGCGAGGCAGTCGACGAAGGCATCGTGCGCGCCGCCCGGGAAGCAATCGGCCCGGAAGGGCGGCTTTTCGTCGATGCTGGGGCTTGCGACGCGCATTGGCCTCAGGATCTCAAATGGGCGATGCGCACGGCCGACATGTTAAAGGCTTACGACGTCGATTGGTTCGAGGAGCCGCTGCGGCCAGATGCAATCGATGATTACTGTCACCTGCGCCGCGTCAGCCCCGTGCCAATCGCCGGCGGCGAGGTGCTAACCAGGCGCCAGGCCTTTCTGCCATGGCTGTCGCGCGGCGCATTCGACATCGTCCAACCCGACGTGACCAAGGTTGGTGGAATTTCCGAACAGCGCCGCATCGCCTGGATGGCCGACGATTTCGGCGTCCGCTATGTCGGCCATGGCTGGAACACGGCGTTGGGCGTGGCGGCTGATCTGCAAATGGCCGCGGCGTTTCCAAAAGTCGACTATGTCGAGTTCATTGGCGGCAGCGCCTATGTCGATGGCATCATGCAGCAAAGCTTCGACGTCGACGCCGAAGGGTATCTCGCGATCCCGGACGGTCCCGGCCTTGGCGTGTCGCTTGACCCCGAAAAGGTGGCCCGGTTTACGGACAATGCATCGGCCCTGTTCCAGGCTTGAGGCCAGGAGAATCCTAATGGAAGGCTGGATCGTGCCCTCGCGGGGCGTGTTCATCGGGCGTGCCCAGGCGCGAGACGTTGGCCACCCGATGGTTGTCACGCTTCGCGGCGGCAACGTGGTCGACATCACATCCCGCGAGGCGCCGTTCGCGACATTGGCGGATGCGACGATCCTGCCGCCTATGTCTTTGCCGCACCAGGCAGTGGCAGAATCGTTGGCGGTTCACTCGGCAATGACGTCAATCTGCGTGACGTGGAAGGTCGGTCAGCCCTGCTTCTGGGCAGGGCAAAGGACAACAAGGGCTCCGCCGCGATCGGCCCGTTCATTCGTCTGTTCGACGAAGGATTTTCCCTGGCAGATATCGAGACGGCAGAGGTCAATCTAAAAATCACGGGGGAGGACGGGCTTCGCACTCGAAGGCTCAAGTTCGGTGGCGCAAATCAGCCACTCCCCGAAACAACTCGTCGAGGGCCCCGCTCGGAGA
>NZ_RZRQ01000632.1:0-1548 GCF_003997785.1 Mesorhizobium sp. M7D.F.Ca.US.004.01.2.1
AGCGACGACTTGCCGGCGCCATTGTCGCCGATGACGGCGAGGATTTCACCCGGGTAGAGGTCAAAGTCGGCATTGTCGAGGGCGGTGACGCGGCCATAGCGCTTGACCAGGCCACGAGCGGTGAGAATGGGTTCCTGGGTCATGGTCATGCCGAAACCTTTCTGATCCATTGGTCGACTGCCACGGCGCCGATGATCAGCACACCGGTGAGCAGCACTTTCCATTGCGGATCGGCGCCCAGCATGTTGAGGCCCATGGAGACGACGCCGACGATCATTGCGCCGAACAGCGTGCCCAGGATCGAGCCGCGTCCGCCAAACAGAGAAATACCACCGATCACCGTCGCGGTGATCGCTTGCAGATTGTAGTCGGTGACGGCGGCTGACGGCGAGATCGAACCATTGCGGCCGATGGAGACCCAGGCCGCGAAAGCGGCGATCAGCCCGGCAAGGGTGTAGACCGTCATCAGCACCTTCTTGGTCTGGATGCCCGACAGCTTCGCCGCCTCCTGGTCATCACCAACGGCGTAGACATGGCGGCCCCATGCCGTGTGATTGAGCACGTACCACAGGATCAGAACGAGCACGACCGTGGCAATGACGCCGAGCGTCAGCACCGCCGTGCCGACCTTGAAGCTCAATGCAAACAGATGCAGCAGCGGCGCCTGGGTGTCGACGTCGGTGTCGCGGATCGTCTCATTGGCCGAATAGATGAAGTTCGTGGCCATGACGATGTTCCAGGTGCCAAGCGTCACGATGAAGGGCGGCAGCTTCATGTAGGCGACCAGCACCCCGTTGAGCAGCCCGCAGGCCGCGCCAGCGGCAAGTCCGATCGCCACGGCGAGCACGCTGGGCATGCCGTAGCTGACCGCGCAATTGCCCATGATCACCGCTGAAATCACCATGATCACGCCGATCGACAGATCGATGCCGGCGGTCAGGATGACCAATGTCTGCGCAGCACCCAGAATGCCGATGATGGCGATCTGCTGCAGGATCAACGTCAGCGTGTAGGACGAAAAGAAACGCCCTCCGATGGTGATGCCGAAGACGATGATCGCCAGAACCAGCACGATCAGCGGCACCGCTGCCGGCGTTGAATGCAGGAAATGCTGGATGCGCTTGACGGCCGATTTATGCTCGTCAAAAGCGGCAACGCTTGTATCGCTGCTCGAGAGAACCTTCTCGAATTCCTGAGCTTGAGCCATGTTTCCTCCCCGTTGGGTGCCAGCCACGCGCCAACACCCGTCCACGCTTTTCCGGTCTATTGCCGGGATTGTTCGCGGTCACGCGACCCATCGTCCACCCGAAGCGGCCGGGGATCAAGCCCCGACCGCTCAGGTTCCGTAGATGCCGGTCAGACCTGCATCAGCCCCAGCACTTGGCGAGACCTTCCTTGGTGTCGATGGACTTCACGCCAGTGGCCGGCTTGTCGGTCACCAGGTTGACGCCGGTATCGAAGAAATTCTTGCCTTCGGTCGGCTTCGGCTTGGTTCCGTCCTTGGCGAAAGCGGCGATCGCCTCGATGCCAAGTGCTGCCATCTGCAGC
>NZ_RZRQ01000633.1:0-1546 GCF_003997785.1 Mesorhizobium sp. M7D.F.Ca.US.004.01.2.1
GAGAGCCTGAGCCTAGGTGTGCGGCTGAGGTCATCGACTTACAAGGCACTCCTCGCCTACGCCCGCAAGGCCGGGTTCGATCCCGGACTGGAGATCGTCGGGGAAAACCAGCTTGCCGAAAGCCATGGCTGAGCTGCCGACATTCGATCGAAGCGAGCTGGACGGGAGCATCCCGGCGCGTTTCGACAAAGTGGTGCGCAGCTTTGCCTCGCACGTGGCGATTGGTGGCGGCGACCGGCCATGGACCTATGATGAGGTCGACCGGCGGACCAATCAACTGGCCCGGGCGATCCTCGAGCGCACGCAGCCGGGGAACGGATGCGTCGCCTATCTTGTCGACCATTCGCCCGAGATGGTGATATGCGCGCTGGCCGTGCTCAAGGCGGCGAAGGCGTTCCTGTGCGTCCATCCGGCTATGCCGCTCAAAGCGCAACGTGACATCATCGGCGATGCCGCCCCGGACCTGCTGCTGACCGACGCAGCTCACGCTGCAGCAGCGCGGGACCTTGTCGGCGATGAAAGCCGGCTTCTGCTGCTGGAAGACATCGACGCGCGGTACTCCGCCGATGCGCTGCACGTTCCAGTCGAGCCGCGTGACCCGGCCGCGATCTTCTACACATCGGGAAGCACCGGGCGGCCGAAAGGTGTGGTCAAAAGCCATCGCACCGTGCTGCACAGGGCCTGGCTTTGTGCAGGGTATGACGGGTTGGCCCCCACAGACCGGCAGTCTCTTCTGACCTATTGCAGTTTCGCCTCGTCGGAGGCGGATGTCTTCGGCGCGCTGCTAAATGGAGCCACGCTGGAACTCTACGATGCCGCATCGCGCGGTCTCGGCGATCTCGGCGCGTGGATCGACGAGCGTCGCATCACGCTGCTGCACCCGCCCGTCATGCTGTTTCGCAAATATCTGGAGATGATCGACGGCCAGGGCCTGCATCCCTCGGTCCGGCTGGTGGCGCTGGCAGGCCAGACGGTCATTGCTTCCGACATCGAGCTATGGCGCCGCCACTTCGCCCTGTCCTGCGACTTGCGCCATCGTTTCTCTTCCACCGAGGCCGGCCACATCGCCGTGGCATCGGTGGCTCCGGGCGAGACACCTGCGCCAGGCACGGTGCCAGCGCCTCGACCCGTCGCCGACAAGTTTCTTCTGGTCGTCGACGAGGACGGGCAACCGGTCGAACCGGGCGCTGTCGGCGAACTCGTCGTGCGCAGTGCCTTTCTGGCCGACGGCTATTGGCGCCAGCCTTCCGAAACGGCGAAATATTTTCGCGACGCTCCCGGTTTCCCCGACCAGCGCCTGTTTCACACCGGCGACATCGGCCGTTTGTCGAGCGATGGCAGTCTTGAATTCCTCGGGCGCCGCGACGACCAGGTCAAGGTTCGCGGCTATCGCGTCGAAACGCGGGAAATCGAGCAGGCTCTCCTGCAGCTTCCAACGGTGGATGAAGCCGCCGTCATCACCGAACTCCGCCAGAATGCGCACTCGATTGCCGCCTTCGTCGTGATGAAGCAGGGAGCCTTGTTCCGGGCTGACGCTCTGAAGGCC
>NZ_RZRQ01000634.1:0-1542 GCF_003997785.1 Mesorhizobium sp. M7D.F.Ca.US.004.01.2.1
GCTGAACATTGCTTCGAGGCGCTCACGCAACCCGCAGGCCTCGGCAAGTTCAATGAGTAGCTGGACCGTATCGGCCGTGATGCGGTTTTTCGAATAGTCGAGATAAAGTCCGCAGGCGTCGATGGCGAAACGCTTGCCACGCTGGGGATAATCGGCGAAGAGCTGTCGCAGATGCAAAGGGCGCACTTCCTGGCAATGCGCCAGCAACGCCTGCCATGCTGGAAGTTCGGCGAGTGGCAACGTCCTGGCCGCGAGAGGCGCGCTCATCATCCGGTGGCCGAACCGTGGCGATGTAACTGCTCGCTCTTCGAGGCAATCACCGCCATCAGATCGGCCCATGATTTGGTGAAGGATTGCGCGCCTTCCAACTGGAGCTGCGCGGCAAGCGCCTGAATGTCGACGCCAGCTTCTGCGAAGTCGGCAAGAACGGCTTCGCTTTTGCCACCGTCCTCCCGCATGACGCCGTTCACCGCCCCCTCTTTCGAAAATGCATGAAGTGTCTTCTCCGGAATGGTGTTGATGGTGTCCGGTGCGGCGAGCGCTTCGATGTAATAGGATTGCGGAAGCTGCGGATCCTTGGTCCCGGTGCTCGCCCATAGCAGACGCTGGGAAAGTGCGCCGGCATCGGCCAGCTTGCGCCATCCGGTAGAGGCAAGCCGCTCCCGGTAGGCTTTATAGACTTGCCCGGATATGGCGATACCGAGACGGTTCCGCAGCGCGGGGCTAACCTTATCCATGACCGCCTTGTCCCAGCGGCTGACGAAGATCGAGGCGACAGAGGCGATCTTCGGGTCGAGCCCGGCGTTAATCCGTCGCTGAATGCCTCGGCAATACGCGTCGACCGCCGCCACGTACTGCTCGCACGAAAACAGCAGGGTGACATTCACCGGCACGCCGGCGAAGATCGATTCCTCTATGGCCTCGACGCCAGCCGGCGTGCCCGGAATCTTGATAAACAGGTTGGAACAGTGCGCCTGGGCGTGCAATCGCCTGGCAGCCTCCACAGTGGCGCCGGCATCGTTAGCCAGCAAAGGCGAAACTTCCAGCGAAACCCAGCCATCGATACCGCCCGTCGCTTCATGGACCGGCCAGAAGAGTGCCGCGGCCTGCGTCAGGTCTTCGAGCGCCAATTCGAAAAATAGCTGCTCGCCCGCTTTCCCTTCTCTGGCTTTTCGATGAAGGGCCTCGTCGTAAGCTGTGCTGTTTTTAATCGCCTCATCGAAAATCGTGGGGTTCGACGTCAATCCCGTCACCGAAAAGTCGGTGCAATAGCGCTGAAGGGTGCCGCTGCTCAGCAGATCGCGGGTGATGTTGTCCAGCCAGAGGCTTTGGCCGAGTTCATGCAATCGGGTTGTTACGTTCATGGCGACCTCGCTGGTGGGCGAGAAAGTGATTCACCCTCGCCAGTCTCATATGGTGCGCGCAGTTCACTCGACCAATATGCGCGCTTCCCGCGCTGCGTCGATGAATGCGTCTCTCGCGACGTCAGCCGAAACACTGACGTTCAAGGCCTGCTGGCATGCCCGTTTCGCGGATCGGTGC
>NZ_RZRQ01000635.1:0-1536 GCF_003997785.1 Mesorhizobium sp. M7D.F.Ca.US.004.01.2.1
ATCCTTGGCAGCGGCAACGAACTGGTCGGTCCGCAGCGTGCGCCGTTCGGCGTTGAGGCCGAGCCGCTTGGCGGTGATCTCGAAGCGCCGGCCGATCTGCCAGGCATAGGGACCGGCGCCCTTCATGCGCTCGCCCCATTCCGAATCGTAGTCCTTGCCGTCGCGCATCGAGCGGATCAGCGACATCACGTGGCGGTAGCGGTCCGGATAGTGGCGCAGCAGCCAGTCCTTGAAGATCGGGCTGACCTCCAGCGGCAGGCGCAGCACGACATAACCCGCCTCGCGGGCGCCGGCCGCGCGTGCCGAATCGAGGATCCGTTCCATCTCCTGGTCGGTCAGGCCCGGGATGATCGGCGCGACCATGACCGAAGCCGGAATGCCGGCATCCGAAAGCTGGCGGATCGCCTCCAGCCGCTTGGTCGGCGTCGACGCGCGTGGCTCCATGGTGCGTGCCAGCATCCGGTCAAGCGTCGTCACCGACAGCGCCACCTTGGCGAGCCCCCGTTCGGCCATGCGTGACAGGATATCGATGTCACGCGTCACCAGAGCGGATTTTGTCACGATGCCTACCGGATGGCCGCGCGCTTCCAGCACTTCGAGGATCTCGCGCATGATCCGGTATTGCTTCTCGATCGGCTGGTAGGGGTCGGTGTTGGTGCCGATGGCGATGGTGCGCGGCTGGTAGCCGTCCTTCGACAACTCCTTGTCGAGCAAGCGCGCCGCGTCCGGCTTGGCGAACAGCTTGGATTCGAAATCGAGACCCGGCGACAGGCCCATGAACGCGTGCGTCGGCCGGGCAAAGCAATAGACGCAGCCGTGCTCGCAGCCGCGATAGGGGTTGATCGAACGGTCGAAGGAGATGTCGGGCGATTCGTTGCGGGTGATGATGGTGCGCGGCTTCTCGACCTGCACTTCGGTCTTGAAGGGCGGCAGTTCTTCCAGCGAATTCCACCCATCGTCGAAGACATGCCGGCTGACCGGCTCGAAGCGGCCGGACGGATTGATGCCCGCCGACCTGCCGCGGTTGCGGTCCGGACGGACACGCACGCCACTCTGCTCGATCATCGCATTGGCCATCTCGGCTCTTCCAGCTCCGAAAGCTGCAATGTCGGCGCGCACGATCTGTTCCATCTTCGCCCGCTCCCAGGGACTGTCCATGTTGTGTCGAATCGCTCTGTTCATGAAATTATTCCTATTTTGTTGATGAGAACAAAGCAAGAACTTTTTATGGTGCGCTGCAGTAACTGGCGCTGTGCCGCGCTTTCCGCTATTCGGCTAATGATGCTCAGTGTTCTCATCGAAACCCGCAATGACGAGGAAGGCCTGACCCGCACGCTCGCCTCGCTGATTGGCGGCGCGGTCGAGGGCGTGGTGCGTGAAGTCATCGTCTGTGACACGGGCTCCACCGACCAGACGCATCGCGTGGCCGAGCATGCCGGCTGTCAGTACGTGACTGGCGGCGTTGCCGCCGGCATCCGCCAAGCCAAGGGGGACTGGCTGCTGCTGCTGGAGCCGGGCGCGCGGCTGGTTGAGGGC
>NZ_RZRQ01000636.1:0-1504 GCF_003997785.1 Mesorhizobium sp. M7D.F.Ca.US.004.01.2.1
ATGCGGGTGGTGCAGATGGAACCCGGACCGATGCCGACCTTGACGGCGTCGGCGCCGGCGTCGATCAGCGCCTGCGTGCCCGCGGCGGTGGCGACGTTGCCGGCCAGGATGCGAACCGAGTTGGAGAGCTTCTTGGCGCGAGTCACCGCGTCCAGAACGCGCTGCGAGTGGCCATGCGCGGTGTCGATCACCAGAAGGTCGACGCCCGCATCGATGAGGCGTTCGGCGCGCTCGAAACCGTCATCGCCGACGCTGGTGGCGGCGGCGGCGCGCAAGCGGCCCTGCGCGTCCTTGGTGGCGTGCGGGTTGAGCTGCGACTTCTCGATGTCCTTGACGGTGATCAGCCCGACGCAATTGCCCTGCCTGTCGACGACCACCAGCTTTTCAATACGGTGCTGATGCAGAAGCCGCTTGGCTTCATCCTGGTCGACGTTCTCCTTGACCGTGATCAGGTTGTCACGGGTCATCAGTTCATGGACCTTCTGCGCCGGATCGGACGCAAAGCGCACGTCGCGATTGGTCAGGATGCCGATCAGCCGTCCAATCTTGTGGCCGCCGCTGCCGCCGTTCTCGACCACAGGAATGCCCGAGATCGAATAGCTGCGCATCAGGCCCAGCGCGTCGGCTAGCGTCGCGTCGGGGCCGATGGTGACGGGATTGACCACCATGCCGGATTCGAATTTCTTGACCTGCCGCACCTGCTCGGCCTGTTCGGCCGGCGAGAAATTGCGGTGGATGACGCCAATGCCGCCGGCCTGGGCCATGGCGATGGCAAGCCGCGCCTCGGTGACGGTGTCCATCGCCGCCGAGAGGATCGGCACGTTGAGGTCGATGTCGCCGGCGATGCAGGTGCGGACATCGGTCTCGCCGGGCATGACCTCGGAATGACCGGGCTGCAGCAGCACGTCGTCAAAGGTCAGCGCCAATGCGCCGGTGGACGTTTCGATGATTTTTGCCATGGCCAGCCCTCGGAATACAAAAAAGCGCTGGACCGGAATGGACAGCGCCGACTCGTTTCTTCCCTTTCAGGATTGGCGCTGGCTGGTACCACGTCCCGGCGCCGATGAAAAGCCGATGATTTCGCGCTCCCGCAAAGGTGACTTTTCGCCCGAAAAGATGCCACCTGTGGTTGCCGGTCGCACAAAAGTGACAGCAAATTAATGCGACATCCCGGCGAAGGCATGGTAACCGCCCGCCTCAAGGCCGACATGCAACCGGCAACGCAACATTCAAGTCTGGACGCGTTCCTTGAACCGCACCATCCCGCTCATACTGGCGGTCGCCCTTTTCATGGAAAACATGGATTCGACCGTCATCGCGACATCACTGCCGGCGATCGCAATCGACATCGATACCAGCCCGATCGCGCTCAAGCTGGCGCTGACTGCCTATCTGGTATCGCTGGCGATCTTCATTCCGATCAGCGGCTGGATGGCCGACCGTTTCGGCGCCAAGACTGTCTTTCGTGCCGCGATCGCGGTCTTCATCGTCGGCTCGATCGCCT
>NZ_RZRQ01000637.1:0-1492 GCF_003997785.1 Mesorhizobium sp. M7D.F.Ca.US.004.01.2.1
GCCATGGCCCGCTGTGCCAATTCCAGGTCGCCAGCGGCAGCGATGATTTCGGTCGCGTCTCGTCGAGCGTACGACATGAGCAGTCTCCTTGCCCTTCAATAGATGGGTCTCGACAACAAGGGTTCCCGAAAATTCGTCACACCGGAATCGACGACAGGAATTCACGCCTCAGATCGACGTTCGTGTCGAAAACGCCGAGCATGCGTTTGGTGACCATGCGGGTGCCGTGCGCGTGGACGCCGCGCGATGTCATGCAGCCGTGCTCGGCTACAAGCACGACGGCCACTCCACCCGGCTGCAGGGCATCGTCGATGGCGCAAGCGATATCATCCGTGAGCCGCTCCTGTATCTGCAAGCGGCGGGCGCAAGCCTCGACAACCCTTGCCAATTTGGAGATGCCCACCACGCGGTTGACGGGCATGTAGGCGATATACGCCTTGCCGTGGATTGCCGCCATGTGGTGTTCGCAGAAGGAATGAAACGCTATGTCGTGCAGTTCGACCGCCTGATCATAGCCGCCGATCTCATCGAACGTCCGTTCGAGCAGCCTCACAGGATCTTGCCGATAGCCGGCAAACCACTCTTCATAGGCACGAACGACACGTGAAGGAGTATCGATAAGCCCGGGTCGGGCCGGATCGTCGCCGGCCCAAGAGATCAGCGTCCTGACCGCGGCCTCAGCATCGAAGCGCGTCGGCCGGACGCGGCCGACTGTTCTGGGTTTGCCGTCTCCCGCTGAATTTCCCTGGGCGGAGGCCGACACGCCATCTTCGGTGTCGTCCAGAATTTGCGAACGCAGGTCCATCGGTCTCTCCAGTTCCACGCTTGAACCATTGGATGCGCCTGGCGAGGATTGGTTCCCGACGGGCACGACACCAGGAGGAAGGTTCCCACCCGTGGCGAACTACGGGAACTTTTCGAAAAGCGCTGCATCCAATTTCACGTCCGGCGCATAGTCGACATACGCCGTCAGGATCGTAAAGGAGAACCAAGATGGCATCGAAACAGTCCGTGGAGACCGACCCTTACCTCGCTGTTGGTGTGTTCATCGTGGCAATCGCGATAATGCCCATGCCGCCGGTCAGCTGGTGGTCCTGGTACGCGTCGGCGACGATATGCTGGCGGTCGACGGCACATGTACCCACTACGGCGCACCGCTGGCATGCGGAGCCGTGATTGGCAGCATGGTTTGCTGTTTCTGGCACCAGGCTTGCATCGGTCTTCATAGCGGCGAAGCGCGCCAGCGCATGACGTGCGGGCCATGGCTTCAGCCCAGCCCTGAATGCGTCATGACGCGATGCGCGGCCGTCCGGTGGCGGTCGCGACAACGATGGCTTCGACGAAACTGCGTTCGCCTTCAATTGTTGCAACTCTTATGTCCCGCGCGATTTCGATCCGCGCCTGATCGGTCCCGGCGCGCTCGGCGAGACCTGCCGCCAAGGCGCGAATGTGGGCTTCGGCGGCGGCCATTGCTTCGTCCTCGGTGTCAAAG
>NZ_RZRQ01000638.1:0-1490 GCF_003997785.1 Mesorhizobium sp. M7D.F.Ca.US.004.01.2.1
CGGCCGAGTTGTCCGTACGCCAGTCGGCAACGGCGGCGACGAACACCGCCGCGTCGGCGGGCAGGAGCTGTTCCACCGCATCGCGCATCTCTTGCGCACGTTCGACATGGATGGTCTTCACCCCGGCGGGATCGGCGATGCCGACAGGACCGGAGACGAGGTGCACATCGGCGCCGAGCCTGGCCAGTGCTGCCGCGATGGCATGGCCCTGCTTGCCGGAGGAACGGTTGGCGATGTAGCGCACCGGGTCGATCGGCTCATGCGTCGGGCCGGAGGTGACGATGATCTTGCGCCCCGACAGCGGCCTGGGGCCGACATCGAGCAGCGCCTCGATGGCGGCGACGATCTCCAGCGGCTCGGCCATGCGGCCTTCGCCCGCCTCATTGCTTTCCGCCATCTCACCCCTGGCCGGACCGACAAAGGCGATGCCGTCCTTTTGTAGCGTCGCGCGGTTGCGGCGGGTGGCTGGATGCGCCCACATTCTGGGATTCATGGCCGGCGCCATCAACACCGGCTTGTCGGTGGCGACAAGCACGGTGGAGGCCAGATCGTTGGCGTGGCCGTTGGCGAGCTTGGCCATCAGGTCGGCGGTGGCGGGCGCCACCACCAGCAGATCGGCCTCGCGCGACAGCCTAATATGGCCGACATCGTGCTCATCATTGCGGTCGAACAGGTCGGTAAAGACATGGTCTGCGGAGAGCGCGCCAACCGACAGCGTGGTAACGAATTCCTGCGCGGCCGATGTCATGACCACCCGAACCGCAGCCCCACGCTCGCGCAGCCGGCGGATTAGATCAAGCGCCTTGTAGGCGGCGATGCCGCCGCCGATGATGAGCAGGATGCGCTTGCTGGAGAGGCCGCGCGGCATGATTTTCCCCGCGACAACTGGGGCTAGGCCGCGTGCGCTCGCAAGTTCGCGCAAGGTCTGTTCGATCTGATCAATGCGGCCGGCCGAACCAAGCTGGCCTTCGACGGCAGCACGGATCATCACCCGCGCCTGCTCTTCCATCGAGCGGTCGTTCTCCGCTGCGAGCTGGCGCAGCAGATCCTTGACCTCGTCGTCAAGATTGCGAATGGTGATGCTGGCCATATGATTGCACTCTGCTCAACATTGCCGAATGCAATGATAGCAATGCAATCACTTTGGGACAAGCCGTTCCAGACCGCTAGATGATCTTCCAGGCGATATAGACGAGCGTCAGCGCGATCACCCACAGTGCCAGGCGGCCGGAGCGGCTGTAGCGCGCCTCGGCCTTGCCGATGGCGCGCGCGGTTGTCTCGTCGAAGCGCAGGCCGTGCTCGGCCATCAGGTCGATCTCGCGCGACAGCCGGTCGGTGCGCGCCGCAAGCTCGGGTACCTGGCGGGCCAGCGTCAGCAGCGCCTTGGCGCCGTCGCGCGCATCGATCATCATGCCACGTGGACCAAGGTTGCCGGCAATCCAGCCGCCGACCACCGGTTCGGCGGTCTTCCACATATTGAAAGCCGGGTC
>NZ_RZRQ01000639.1:0-1481 GCF_003997785.1 Mesorhizobium sp. M7D.F.Ca.US.004.01.2.1
ACTATATCGAAGGCGTGACGCTGTCCGCGTTCGACCCGACCAGCGGCTGCCCGTTCGGCCCCGGCATCCCGATCTGCTTCCAGTATCAGAATTTCGCCAAGGCCAAGATCAACGGCTTCGAAATGGAAGGCGTTTACGACGCGGCATGGGGCTATGCCGGACTTTCGGCATCCATCGTCAATGGTCATACCATATCGTATGAAGGCGACCGCGCAGATCTCGCCACGATTCCCTCCTCCCAGGTCACGGCGCAGCTCGGCTTGCGCTTCCTCGAGGATAAACTGACTGTCGGCGGCGAAGTGCAGTACAACGGCAAGCCGAAGGGCAATGCGGTGGCCAAAGACTACACGCTGGTCAATGCCTTCGCGAGCTATCAGGCGACCGATAATCTCAAGGTCGATTTCCGCGCCGACAATCTGTTCGATGTCAAATACGCCAACCCGCTCAACGGCAGCACGACAGCTGCGGTCTATGAGCCGGGCATAACGCTCAAGCTGGCGGCAACGATGCGATTTGGAGGCTGATGACAATGACGAGCTTGACGACATCCCTTCGTCAACTGACCTCGACGCTGGCGATGTCGCTTGCGATGGTTCCGGCATGGGCACAAGAGTCCGCGCCAGTCCCCGCACTCAGCCTCGAACTCAACGGCGCGCAGCCTTCCGACAAGGGCTGCCGCCTGACGTTCGTGGTCAACAACAATCTCGGCGCCGACCTGTCCAAGGCGGCGTTCGAGATCGCCCTGTTCAACGAGGCTGGCGTCGTCGACCGGCTGACCGTGCTCGATTTCAAGGAATTACCAGCCGGCAAGACCAAGGTGACGCGTTTCGATCTGGCCGGCACCGAATGTTCGAAAGTCAGCCGCGTGCTGATCAACAGCGCGACCGAATGCACCGGTACCGGCGTCGAACCGAATGCCTGCATGCGCAAGCTGAAGACGGACACCAGGACCGATATCGCTTTCGGCGTCTGAGGTGGGACTGCATCCCGCATTCCTGCAAAACACCGTGGCGTGGCCAATTGCCGGCCACCGTCGACTGCCGCTGCCAGCGAACGATCTTGATTTGACAATTCTGCTCTTGTCGCTGCAGGTCTCGTGGCGAGACATGCATCATATCAGCCCCCTCCCTAACGCCGGCACCGAGCTGGCCATAAAACCAACCGAGCCGCTTGCGCTGCCGCAGCCGTCGGCCTGGAACCGCAAATGGACGGCAGCGATCGTCATCTCCTGTCTGCTCCACGCCGCGGTGGCAGCGGCTTTTCTGATCTCGCCTTCAGTGACATCCGGTTTCCAGGACGCTATGCAGTCGGAAGGCAGTGATCAGTCGGGCACCAAGGTGGTCGGCAGCGCGCTGGACAAGGACCCGCCGGCAATAAATGTCGCGCTGGTGCCGAACCCGCAACCGGCCAAACCAGCGCCAGCAAAGGCGGCCAGGCCGTCGCCGTCAACGGAGCCTTCTCGACCAGCCGAGGAAGCGGCA
>NZ_RZRQ01000063.1:0-22633 GCF_003997785.1 Mesorhizobium sp. M7D.F.Ca.US.004.01.2.1
GCCTATGGCACCTTCGCCATCAACGCGGCCGGCGCCTGGACCTACACCGCCTCTTCGGCCCACAATGAATTCGTTGGCGGCCAGCATTACACCGAGAACTTCGACGTGATCAGTGCCGACGGCACTCACACCTCGGTGCATATCGATATCCTCGGCACCAATGACGCGGCCGTGCTCTCGTCTGCCTCGGTCAATCTGACCGAGACCAACTCGGCCACCGACATCTCGACCTCCGGCACGCTCACCATCTCCGATGTCGACAGCCCGGCGACCTTCGTCGCCCAGGCCGCAACCGTCGGAGCCTATGGCACCTTCGCCATCAATGCGGCCGGCGCCTGGACCTACACCGCCTCTTCGGCCCACAATGAATTCGTTGGCGGCCAGCATTACACCGAGAACTTCGACGTGATCAGTGCCGACGGCACTCCCACCTCGGTGCATATCGATATCCTGGGCACCAATGACGCGGCCGTGCTCTCGTCTGCCTCGGTCAATCTGACCGAGACCAACTTGGCCACCGACATCTCGACCTCGGGCACGCTCACCATCACCGACATCGACAGCCCGGCGACCTTCGTCGCCCAGGCCGCAACCGTTGGAACCTATGGCACCTTCGCCATCAATGCGGCAGGCGCCTGGACCTACACCGCCTCTTCGGCCCACAATGAATTCGTTGGCGGCCAGCATTACACCGAGAACTTCGACGTGATCAGTGCCGACGGCACTCACACCTCGGTGCATATCGATATCCTGGGCACCAATGACGCGGCCGTGCTCTCGTCCGCCTCGGTCAATCTGACCGAAGGCAACACGGCCGCCGACATCTCGACCTCCGGCACGCTCACCATCTCCGATGTCGACAGCCCGGCGACCTTCGTCGCCCAGGCCGCAACCGTCGGAGCCTATGGTACCTTCGCCATCAATGCGACCGGCGCCTGGACCTACACCGCTTCTTCGGCCCACGACGAATTCGTCGCCGGCCAGCATTACACCGAGAACTTCGACGTGGTCAGTGCCGACGGCACCCACACCTCGGTGCATATCGATATCCTCGGCACGAGCGACAACGGCGCACCAGTCGCTGTCGCTGATACCAATTGGGCGAAAGAAGACACCAACACAAGCGCAACTGGCAACGTGCTTCAGACGCTCGTGCATGCCGGTGCACCGTCGGGAACGTTCTCGGACCATGCTGATACCGATCCGGATGCCGATACACTGGCTGTCTCCGCGCTCTCGGGCGGCATCGACAACGGCACCACATTCACCAAGACCGGAACTTATGGCTCGCTTGTAATCACCAAGGCGACCGGGGCCTACACCTATACTGTGGCGAATGCCCAAGCCAATGTGCAGGCGCTGGCAGCGGGCCAGACCGTCACGGACAGCTTCACCTATACGGTCTCGGATGGGCATGGCGGAACATCATCGGCCAACCTGGCCGTGACGGTCTTCGGCACGGATGAAGTTACTCCCGGGTTAATTACCTTGGTTGCGGATGGCAAGCAGGGGAGCAACGCTGACCCAAGTACCGTCACCATAACGTTTACTACGGCCGTCAACGCGAATTTTGCAAATCTATCAAACGTGATGCATGTATCCGGCCTGCCAAATGTCAGCGTGATCGCTGGGTCAGGAAGCTTCAACGCAGCCCACACTCAGTATACATTCCAAGTGGACAAAGGAGCAGGAAGCAGCAACGGATCGTCCTACACCCTTGGTATCGATGCCGGAGCATTCTCGGATACAACTGGTCATACGAACGCGGCCGTCAGCCAAGGCGGCCTCAAGCCCGCCGGCACCTCCGGCGAGCCCATCAATCTCGCCTTGACCGATCCATCGCATGAGGGTGCGCTCATCACCGTCACGGTGAAGGACGTGCCTTCGGGCTGGACCATCGACGGCGCAACCCATAACGCCGACGGAAGCTGGACGACACAGACCAACGACCTGCACGGGCTGACCGTGACCACACCGGTCGAATTCACCGGCGCCGCGGTGCTCGACGTGCAACTGACCTGGACCAATGCCGACGGCACGACGGGCAGCGCGTCGATCGCCGACAATGTCGAGGCGTACGCTCCGGGTTCGCCGATCTTCGCCTGGTCGGGCGACGACGTGCTGACCGGCTCCAGCGGCAACGACCTCTTCGTCTTCTCGCAGCCGATCGGTGCCGATACGGTGCATAATTTCGACGCCGCGGCCGACCAGATCGACCTTATCGGCTACAACGGATTGGCAGACTTTGCCGACCTGCAGACTCATATAGCCGACGATGCCAACGGCAACGCGGTGATTGCGCTCGGCGACGGGCAGTCGATCACGCTGGACGGCGTCCACTCGGGCGCCCTGACGGCAAGCAATTTCGTCTTCGACCAGACGCCGGTGGTCAACAATCCAGGCACCATGACGATCGGCGACGGCGCCTTGCTGCCGCTGAGCGGCACGATCAACAATACGGGCCTTATCTCGCTGGACTCGACGGGCAGCGAAACGCTGCTGCAAATCATCCAGCATGGCGTGACCCTGCAGGGCGGCGGACAGATCCTGCTGTCCGACAGCGCCGCCAACGTGATCTCCGGCACCGGGCCGGATGTCACTCTGGTCAATGTCGACAACACGATATCCGGTGCTGGCCAGTTGGGCGGCGGGATGCTGAGCCTCGACAACCAGGGCACCATCATCGCCACCGGTTCGAATGCGCTCGTCATCGACACAGGGGGCAGTGTCGTCAGCAACTCCGGAACATTGGAGGCGACCGGGTCAGGTGGCCTGACGGTCACCGGCGGGCTGGCGAATTCCGGCATGCTGTTGGCCAATGGCGGCGACATCGTCATCCACGGTCAGGTGACCGGCGACGGCGATGCCACGATCGGCAATCTGTCGAAGCTCGAATTCGGCGGCGCCTCGTCGACGGACGTCACCTTCGCGCACGATGCGGCCGGCACGCTGCAGCTCGACGATTCCTTCGATTTCAGCGGGCAGATCGGCGGCATCACCAATGACGACAGGCTGGAGCTAGAGGACATCCTGTTCGGTGCGGGCACGACGGCCGTCTACCAGGCAAACCAGGATGGCAGCGGCGGAACGCTGACTATTTCGGACGGCACCCACGGTACCGCGCTGCATCTGGTCGGCTCCTATGATGCAAACGGCTTCAAGCTCGCCGATGACGGCCAAGGCCATACCGCCGTTTCGTACAATCCGGCGGAGTTCACACTGACGGGCGTCGGCAATGGGGCAATTTCAAGCGACTTCGTGGTGTGAACCAAAGGGCCGCCGTCAGCGGCGGCCCACCTGGCCTGACGAGTTTTGAGTGGGGTTCTGGAAGTGGATAGCAAATCGCGAATTGTGAAGGATGCGCTCCGGGCCTGCCGCCGCTATTTCCTGGTCGCGGCGGCATTCAGCCTGGCAATCAATCTGCTCTACCTCGCATCCCCACTCTACATGCTGCAGATCTACGACAGGGTCGTCACCAGCGGTAGCGAAACCACGCTGGTGATGCTGACCTTGGTGTTGCTGGCGGCCTTCCTTTCGCTGGCCGGCCTCGACCTGGTGCGCGCCTCCATCCTGACGCGTGCCAGCGCGCGGCTCGACCGGTTGCTCTCGGCAAAAGTCCTCGCCGCGTCGGTCGAGACCCCATCGCCGGGTTCCTCGCAAAGCCAGCCGATCCGCGATTTCGACACGTTCAGGCAGGTGATCACCGGCAGCGGCATCCATGCCCTGTTCGACCTGCCATGGTCGCCCATCTACATCGGCATCATCTTCCTGCTGCATCCGTGGCTCGGCTTCTTCGCGCTGGGCTGCTCGCTGCTCCTGATCGCCATGGCGGTGCTCAACGAGTATATCGTGCGTTCGCCGCTGAAGCAGGCCAACGACCTGGCGACGACCAACTATAACTTTACCGAGATGAGCCTCAGAAACGCGGAAGTCGTTCGCGCCATGGGGATGATCGACGGTCTCATCCGCCGCTGGGGACGCGACCGCAACTTGGCGCTGCGGCGCCAGGCGGAGGCAAGCGATCGCGCCGCCTTGATGTCCGGCCTGATCCGTTTCCTGCGGCTCACCATGCAGTCGCTAATCCTCGGCCTCGGCGCCTATCTGGTGATCGAGCGGCAGATCACCGGCGGCACCATGTTCGCGGCCAGCCTCTTGCTGGGGCGTGGGCTGCAGCCGGTCGAGCAGATCGTCGGCCTTTGGCGCAGCCTGATCCTGGGGCGGGCGGCATTGGCAAGGGTCGAGAAGCTGCTGGACGGGGGCGCGCAGAACGAAAGATCGTTCAACCTGCCCAAGCCCACCGGCAAGATTTCGGTCGAGCAGGTCAGCTTTGCGATTGCCAGCCAGCAGAAAGTGCTTCTCCGGGACGTATCGTTCCGGCTGGAAGCAGGCGAGACACTGGGAATCGTCGGCCCTTCCGGCGCCGGCAAGTCGACGCTGGCGCGTCATCTCGCGGGCGTCATGCAACCCAGCCGCGGCACCGTCAGGCTGGACGGGGCCGACCTGTCGCAATGGGGGCACGACGCGCTCGGCGACCACATCGGCTACCTGCCGCAGGATATCGAACTCTTCTCCGACACGGTCGCCGCCAACATCGGCCGCTTCAAGACCAATGTCGACCAGGAGGTGATCGAGGCCGCGCGGCTCGCCGGCGTGCACGAGATGATCATCCGCCTGCCGCAGGGCTATGAGACCCAGATCGGCGAAGGCGGCGCAGTGCTGTCAGGAGGATATCGGCAACGGATCGCTCTCGCCCGTGCGGTGTTCGGAACGCCGAACCTGATCATTCTCGACGAGCCGAGCTCCAATCTCGACGCCGATGGCGACCGCGCGCTGAGCGACTGCGCGATCGAACTCAAGCGCCGCGGCAGCACGGTGATCATCGTCTCGCACCGGCCCTCTACCTTGGCGAATGTCGACAAGATCCTTCTGTTGCGCGATGGCGCGGTCGAGGCCTTCGGCATGAGAAACGAGATCGTGGCGCTGCTCAACCAGCGCGCGGCTCCAATGGCGGTGGCAACCCAATGAGCTGTGGCCGGAGAGATCGATGAGCGACGGCGCCCTCACCTACCGGAGCCTGCCAGGCGAAACCGGTATCCTGGCCCCGGATTCGATCCGGGTGCCGGCCTATATCGGCCTGCTGATCATCGTCGCCTTCTTCGGCGTCTTCGGTGGCTGGGCAGCCTTTGCTCCGCTGAACGGCGCCGTACTCGCCGACGCCATCGTCAAGGTGGAAGGCAATCGCAAGAGCGTACAGCACTTCGACGGCGGAACGGTGAAGGAGATCCGCGTCAAGGATGGCGACGTCGTCAGGAAGGGCGACATCATGCTGAAGCTGGACGACACCAGGATCAGGTCCGAGTTCAATCTCTATGCCCAGCAATACGCTCTGCTGCGTGCAACCGATGCCAGGATCCGGGCCGAACTGGACGGCAGCAAGGCTGTTGCCTTCCCGAAGGACATCCTGAAGGAGCACGAGGCCTACCTCAGGGATGCGATGGCAAACCAGATCGCCGACCTGGAGAGCCAGCGCGCCTCGATGGCCGGCGCCAGGCAGATCCTCGAGCGGCGGATTGCCGAGCTCGAGGAACAGATTCAGGGCAAGCAGGCTCGGGTCGAATCCTACCAGGCCCAGATGCAATCGACGATCGACGAGAAGGCCAGCCTGTCAAAGCTGCTCAAGGCCGGATTGACAACCCGCCCACGCATCCTGGAGCTGGAAAGATCCGCCTCGGATCTGCAGGGCCTGATCGACGAGAACCTCGGCGCCATAGCCGGCAGCAAACAGAGCAAAGCCGAACTCGAGGGCCAGATCGCGCAATTGACATATGAGCGCCGGGCCAAGCTGTCGGCCATGCTGATCGATACGCAATCGAGCCTTGCCGACCTCGTGCCCAAGATGTTTGCCGCCCAGGCTGCCATGGACCGAGCCGAAGTGCGCGCGCCCTATGACGGCCAGGTGATGGATCTCAGCGTCTTCTCGATCGGCGCGATCGTTTCGCCGGGCCAGACCATCCTCGACATCGTGCCGACCGAGAATTCGCTGATCGTTCAGGCGCAGGTTCGCGTCGAGGACATATCGAACCTGCGACCCGACATGGCAGCCGAAGTTCGTTTCACATCATACAAGCAGCGCTCGATACCCATAATCCACGGACGCGTCACCCGCATTTCGGCGGATCGCATCACCGACAGCAAGACCGGGTTTCCCTACTATCTTGCCGATGTAGCGGTCGATCCTGTGGAATTGGCTGCAGCCCCACAGATCGCGCTTTATCCGGGCATGCCGGCGTCGGTCATGATCGTTACCGAGGAACGCACCGCACTCGACTATATCCTGGGCCCGCTGGTCGTGTCGTTCCACTCCGCGTTTCGCCAGAAGTAACGAGCCTCGCGCCGTCCAGCGGCCGGGTGATGAACTTCAGCCACTCGTCCACGGGCCTTACGCTCCCTCCAAGGCTATCGTCTGCGGTGAGCGTGCCACCGCCTTGCATATCTATGGCAACCCGCGCATCAGTTTGGGCTGATTGAGGCAGGCGAGATTCCCAGAGCAAATTGGTGGCCGCCCGTGCGTGCCAACGGCTAAGCTTCGTGAAAGATTCCTGCACGAGGCCGCGTAATGCCCAGTGATAGCCAGTACATTCTCGAAAGCATCAGCCAAGGCTGCGTGGCGCTCACCGACGACGAGTTCTTCATCGACAGGCTGGTGAAGTATTTCGGCAACGGGAGGATCCGATGGCACGTCGAATTCCGTGGGCATCGCGTCGAGCTAACGACAGGCCAGCTTAAGAAGCAGCCTACCTTCCGCAGGAAGATACTCGAACAGGCCGGTGTGCTGCCGCCCCAGCGTGCCGGGACCGCCTACAGGCGATGGGCACTCGATCTGAGGAAGAATGCCGTCGAGCTTCCTTGGCGGGATAGGCCGGTCGATGCCGGTTTCGCCATCGACAGGCTCACCAGCCATGGAGATGGGCGCTGGACGGTTGAATACCAAGGCAAGGCAATCAAATTCACGACGACCAAACTCCGCAGGCAGGTTAGTTTCCGCAAACGCATGCTGGCCAAGGCCAAGGTGCTGCCGCCACAGCTGGACCCGGTTGCCTATCGGAAGTGGATGGACTGGCTCATTCAAAATGCCACCGAGGCTGCCCCGCAGGCCGGCGATGCCCTGATGACGGAAAAAAGTTGGCTGGACGACCTGCCTGAGCTGGCTGGCTGGCAAGATGAAACACCGCCCGAAGAGACCAGCTAACGGCGGCACGCGTTGCGTTTGCCATGCCTGGAGATTTCGTCACACACTGATGACGAAGGAATCTGACCAGAGCCTGCCTCGTTGGCGATCAGAATTGAAATGAGACTTCATGGACCGCTTCAACCTCGGCGCCTACCGTCGCTCCATCTCCACCCGCTCAACCGAAACCCAGCGCTGGTTCGATATCGGGCTGAACTGGTGCTACGGCTTCAACCATGAGGAAGGCATCAAGTGCTTTGAGAAGGCGCTGGAGACGGATCCTGATTGCGCCTTTGTGCATTGGGGCATCGCCTATGCCGCCGGCCCCTTTTACAATCTGACCTGGAAAGAGCATGGCGAGGCCGAAGCCAACAGCGCGACAAAGCGCTGCTTCGAGCATGTCCGGCTGGCGCGCGCCAATGCGGCTTCCGCCAGCGAGGTCGAAAGGCGCCTGATCGAGGCGCTGGCGTGCCGTTTCCAGAAACTGCACCGGGTGGGTCCCGAGGAATTCGAACAGTGGGACGATGCCTATGCCGCCGAGATGCGGCTTGTGTACCGGGACTTTCCCGACGACCACGATGTGATGGCGCTTTTCGTCGAGGCGCTGATGATGCGCACCGTGCGGCGGCTTTGGAACCTCAAGACCGGCGCGCCGGCGCCGAATTCCGATGTCGTCGAGGCGCTCGAGGTCTGCGAGCGGTCGATCCGGCTTGCCGACGAGGCGGGGATTGCACAACATCCGGCGATCGTCCACCTGCACATCCATCTTCTGGAAATGTCCACCATGCCGGAGCGCGGCATGCGCTCGGCGGATCTGCTGGGCGCAATGTGCCCCGATGCCGGGCACATGAACCACATGCCGGGGCATATCTATGTGCTGTGCGGCGAGTACGAGAAAGCAAAACTTGCCAGCGAGAAGGCGGTGCGCGCCAACGACCTCTATCTCGCCTATGCGGACCAGCCGACCTACTATCTGCTCGGCTGCTGCCACGATCTGCATCTGATGATGTTCACCTGCATGTTGTCGGGCCAATACCAGCCTTCGCTGTGGGCCGCCGACAAGGTGCGCAGCCTGGTCGCGCGCGACGTGGTCGCCATCCAGGGCCGGCCCAAGCTCACCCAGACGGTGGAAGGCTACCACGCGATGAAATCGCATGTGCAGGTGCGCTTCGGTCGCTGGCAGGAGATCATCGACGAGCCTGAACCCGCGGAGCCGGGCCTCTATGTGCTGACCGCGGCCATGCAGCACTACGCCAAGGGTGTCGCGCATGCGACGCTCAGGCATTTCACCGAGGCCGAGCGAGCGCGCGAAAGGTTCCACCGGCATCTGGAAGGCATTCCAGCCGAGCGACGTTTTCTCAGCAATCCGACACGGGCTTCGCTGGCTGTCGGTGCCGCCCTGCTCGACGGCGAGCTTGCCTATCACCAGGGCCGGCATGATGAGGCCTACGGCCATCTGCGGCAAGCAGTCGAGCTCGACGACAATCTGTCCTACACCGAGCCATGGGCGTGGATGCATCCGCCCCGCCATGCGCTGGCGGCACTGCTTCTCGACCAGGGCCACGCGCAGGAAGCAGAACAGGTCTATCGCGACGATCTGGGTCTCAGCGGCAAGGTGCAGCGTTGCGCCCAGCACCCCAACAATGTCTGGGCGCTGCACGGGCTGGTGGAATGCCTGAACCGACGCGGCGAGAGCGAAGAACTGCCGGCGCTGCAGGCAAGCCTCGCCACGGCGTTGGCCAGAGCGGACGTGGCGATCAGCTCGTCCTGCCTGTGCAGGACGAGCGTGCAGCCAGCCTCAAGCTGCTGTCATTGAGGCTGGCTGCCCGGCGCGTTGCCTCAGCCCAGCCACTTCTCATAGTCGGACACCAGCAGGTGCACGGGGGCAACGTCCTCGTCGATGTTGGAAAAACGGCCGATCGGTTCGCGAAAGACATTGTCGGTGAGATCGTCATTGACGGTCGACACCTCGCCGATCAGCACATCCTTGCCCTCGGCCCAGAAGGCATGCCAGACGCCGGGCAAAAGCGTGACGCTCTGGCCCGGGTCGAGCTTCAACAGCCCGCCCGCCGGCAGCCTGTGGATGGTTCCGTCGACCGGCACCGATACCTCGGCCTTGGGATCGATGCCGCCGTCGCGATCGTGCATGAACAGTTCCAGCACAAGCTTGCCGCCACCACGGTTGATGATGTCCTCGGCCTTGATGTTGTGGCGGTGCATCGGCGACAGCTGGTCCTTGCGCGAGATCATAATCTTCTCGGCATAGAGCATGCCCATGCCCTTCTTCATGTCCTCGTAGCGGCCGTTGCGCACGGTGAACAGGAACAGGCCGAGTTCCTTGAACTTCTCCTGGCCGTAGTCGGTGATGTCCCAGCCGAGCCGGGAGGTAAACACGGCCGCGGAGTCGGTCTGGCGCGCCTTCGCCTCCTCGGGCGACCAGTAGGCGAAGGGCGGCATGATGTAGCCGAACGAGCGGATGAAAGCGTCGGCTTCGCGGATGATGTCGTTGATGGCGGAGCGTTTCATGATCATGGTCCTTCGTGCCGATTTGTCTGGCAAATCGCATAGCCGAACGTCGATGCGGTGTCGATCCGTCTTGCCGCTCCGCCCGGCCTTGCGCCTTCAGCGCATGGACAACAGATCCGCTGCGCTGGCCGCGTGACATCGCGCCCGTTCGAGGCCATAACCCCTGCGGATTTTCTATGGGATAACAGATGATGCCGACCGTCCACGACCTCGATACGCCATCGATCCTGATCGAAGCCGCGCGCGCCGAAGCCAACATTGCCCGCGCCCAGGCCCATGCCGACAAGAACGGGCTGAAACTGCGGCCGCATATCAAGACGCACAAACTGCCCTACTGGGCGAATAAACAGGTCGCGGCCGGTGCCGTCGGTATCACCTGCCAGAAGATCGGCGAGGCCGAGGTGATGGCCGACGCCGGGCTGACCGACATTTTTCTCCCTTACAACATCCTTGGGCGCGCCAAGCTGGAGCGGCTTCTGGCGCTACACCGCCGTGTGACACTGTCGGTTACGGCTGACAGCAGAGAAACACTCGAAGGATTGGCCGCCATTTTCACCGATGCCGGTCATCGTCTGCCGGTACTGGTCGAATGCGACACCGGCATGGGCCGCTGCGGCGTGCAGACGGCTGACGAAGCAGTTGCGCTGGCAAGACAGATCGACAAGGCCGGTGGCCTCGCCTTCGGCGGGCTGATGACCTACCCGGCCGCCGGTCGCGCGGCAGAGGCCGAGGCGTGGCTGGCCGACGCCAAGCAGGCGCTGGCCGCGTCGGGCCTCGCCTGCGAACGCATCTCAAGTGGCGGCACGCCGGATATGTGGCGCTCGAGCGAGGCATCGGTGGTCACGGAGTACCGCCCCGGCACCTACATCTATCTCGACCGCTATCAGGTCGCCAAAGGCGTCGGCACTCTCGACGACTGCGCACTGACGGTGCTGTCGACGGTGGTCAGCCATCCCACAGCGACGCGTGCCATTCTGGATGCCGGCAGCAAGGCGCTGTCCAGCGACACGCTGGGGCTCGCCGATTTCGGCGAGTTGCTCGGCATTTCCGGTGCACGGGTGACGGGCTTGAGCGAGGAGCACGGCACCCTCACGCTTTCGGGTGACGGCAAGTTGCGCATCGGCGAACGCGTCCGCGTCGTGCCAGACCATTGCTGCGTCGTCACCAACCTGTTCGACCAAGTGCATCTGATCTCAGGCGAAAAGGTGCTGGAAACGCTGCCGGTGGCCGCACGCGGCCGCACCGGCTAATGCGAACATCCAAACCCGTGTCCAGGGCAGGTGCATGGTCGACCCTGTCTAAGGTCCTGCTTGTCCCCGGTGTTCCGTTACGTCAATCTGGCTTCAGCAAGCCGACCATTGGATGGTTTGCGGCTTGCTCGGGAGGAAAACAGAATGGCTTACGCAATCACGCACTATTTTCCTGGCGGCACGAAGGAACAATACGAGGCGTCAATCGCTGCTGTGCATCCAGCAGGCGGAAAAAGCCTGCCAAAAGGCCAACTCTTCCATGTTGCCGGCCCGTCGGCCGGTGGCTGGTCAATTGTTGCGGTTCACGAATCCAAGAAGAGTTGGGAGCAATTCCGGGACGATATCCTGATGCCTCAAATGAAAACGGGCATCAAGGGTGGGTTCACCTCGCCGCCTCAGGAGACCACGTTCGAGGTTCACAATCTGCAGAAATGACAAGCTGTTCAGAGACGATGAACGCTTGATCTGTTGGTGCGCTGGCGCAATGGCGCCTTAGATCCGCTCGGCCTGCCTGGCGGCGACGCGACGCATTGCAATGACGCGGCGGCGGCGGATCTCGGTGCGCATCGCCATCAGGTGCAGCGCAAAGAACAGCACGGTGAAGCCGAGCGCCATCACCAGCAGCGGCCACAGCAGGCTTGGGTCGATGGTCGAGCCGCCCATGCGGAACACCGAAGCCGGCTGATGCAGCGTGTTCCACCAGTCGACCGAGAATTTGATGATCGGGATGTTGATGAAGCCGACCAGCGTGATGATGGCGGCGGCCCAGGCGGCGCGGCTGGCATCGTCGAGGGCACGGGTCAGCGCGATGATGCCGAGATACATCAGGAACAGGACGAAGACCGAGGTCAGCCGTGCGTCCCAAACCCACCAGGTGCCCCACATAGGCTTGCCCCAGATCGAGCCGGTGATCAATGCAAGCGCGGTGAAGACGGCTCCGATGGGCGCGGCGGATTTCAGCGCGACATCGGCCAGCGGATGCCGCCAGACGAGCGTGCCAAGTGCGGAAACCGCCATCAGCGTGTAGCACATCATGGCCAGCCAGGCGAAAGGCACGTGGATGTACATGATGCGCACGGTGATGCCTTGCTGGAAATCCTCAGGCGCAGCGAAGCTCATATAGAGCCCGACGGCGAGGATGAGTGCGGCGATGGACGCCAGCCACGGCACGAGCCTATCGGCCAGCCCGACGAAGCGCGTCGGGTTGGCGAGATCCATCCAGCCGGTCAGTCGTGAAGTCGTGTCGCTCATGCGGCTCTACATAGACCGCCGGTGCGTTTGGGGCAATCGAGCGGTTATGTCGCACGCTAGCCTTGCCTTCTCCCCCTGGGGGGAGAAGGCAGAGACGCCAAGATCAGGCGGCCGCTTCCTGCTGTTGCTGCACGGTGCGGCTGAGGCGGCGAACCTCCTCGTCGTTGAGCAGGCCGCCGGCGCGCAGCAGGCTGGCAAAGCGGCCGTTGCGCAGCGACAGTTCGGCGAAGCCGCCCATTTCGACCACCCTGCCCTTGTCCATGAACACGACCAGATCGGCGTCGCGGACGGTGGTCAGGCGGTGGGCGATGATGAAGGTGGTGCGGTCGCGCCGCAATTCGTCTATCGCATCCTTGACGCGGTCCTCGGTCTCGACGTCGAGCGCGCTGGTCGCCTCGTCGAGCACCAGGATCGGGGCATCCTTCAGCACGGCGCGGGCAATGGCGATGCGCTGACGCTCGCCACCCGACAGCTGGCCGCCACGTTCGCCGACCACCGTGTCGTAGCCATTGCTCTTGGACAGGATGAAGTCCTGCGCCGCGGCCGCGTTGGCAGCGGCATGGATCTCGTCATTGGTCGCATCGGCGCGGCCGACGCGGATGTTGTCCTCGATCGAGCGGTTGAGCAGGCCGGCATCCTGGAACACGGTGGCGATCGAATGACGCAGCGACTTGCGGGTCACGGTGCGTGTGTCGACGCCGTCGATCAGGATACGGCCATGGGACGGCGAGAAGACACGCTGCAGCAGATTGATGAGCGTGGTCTTGCCGGCGCCGGTCGGTCCGACGATGGCAACGGTCTGGCCGGCCTGGACTTCGAACGACACGTCGTCGATGCCTTGGCCCGAATTGGCGAATTCGAAGCCGACATTCTCGAAGCGGACATGCCCGGTGATGTTAGCGAGATCGCGCAACCCATCCGGCTCGGCTGCGTCGGCCGCGGAGTCCTCGAGCTGGTAGAAATCTTCAAGCTTGGCGCGCGCCTCGGAAATCTGGTTGGCGAAAGCCGACATCTGGTCGAGGCGAGCGATCAGCATCGTCGCAAAACCGGTGAAGGCGATGACGTCGCCGATACCCAACTGACCATGAGTCACGAGATAGGAGCCGATCGACAACACGATCAGCATCGAGATTGCCGATGACAGACGGTGCAAGGCATTGGCCAGCGCCCACCAGTCGAGCACAGGATTCTGCGCGTCGAGCAGGTTCTTGACGTAGCGGCGCAGCGTATCGGCCTCGTGGCCGAGGCGATTGTAGCTCTGCAGCACCGCAACGTTGCTGACCGAGTCGGTCACATGCTCGAACACCTTGTGGTAGTGGCGCTCGACCGCAGCCTGGCCCGCCTTGGTGCGGCGCATTACCATCCGGCCGATGCCGACATACAGCAGTCCGAGGCCAAGCAGCACCAGCGACATGCGCAGGTCCATGCTGATCGCGGTTGGGACCAGCAGTACGAGGGCGACAGCCGTGGACAGATGCTGGCGCATGAATTCAAGCCAAAGGCTGAACAGGGTTTCGACGGCGCGCAGCATCGTGTGCAACGCATTGGAGGTGCCGTGCTGATGGTGCCAGGCGAGCGGCATGGTGATCACGCGCTCGAAGGACTGGCACAGAACTTCGCTGCGCCGCGCATGGGCAAAGCGGTCAGCGCCGCGCGCCACCATGACGAAAGCAACGATGTTGAAGGCGCCGAGACCAGCCCACATCACCAGCGTGGTGAAGACAGAGCCGCGCTCGGAGATGGCGCCGATGACGCGACCGAACATAATCGGCTCGAGAAGCGCTACGATGGCGAGCGCCACGTTGGCCGAACAGATCAACGCGACGCGTTTCCTGTCCGCGGCCAGATATCCGAGTGCTCGCCAGTAGATTTGCAGAAGGGTCACCCCAGTTACTCCGCCACGCTGTTTATTGTGCACTGCATCATTTGACTCGTACCGGTTGATACGTCGCAAAACAATGGCCGTGTACCTCTTCAGTTCCCTCAGAGCGAACAAAAGATGGCGACGTTCCGAAATCTGCCGTGATCACCTAACGGTTTGAGAAGACAGGTAAAATGTCAGGCATGCGGCGAAATCATGGCAGTTGGAGCATGCTGCCACAATTTTAATCAGCTACAATGTCGGGCGGATGACTAAGACCGAAATCGCCGTCTGCACAGTATAGGTCAAAACTAAGCGGCTTTGCGCGCGCCCAAGAATACGGGACGCCGAGCCTCGCCGCCTGGCGCGAGCCCTGCGATGGGCATCAAGTCTTTGATTTTATAAGCCTCTCAGCCGCATGCCATGCGGGCGGGCCGATGGCAACACGGGCGGCATGCCGCCCTTTCATCCTGTCGTGAGCCGAAAACCGCTGCCTTCCCCGGGCTTGAGCCCGAGGGGAATGCTGTTGGGTAAAGTGCCTCAGGCCGGGATCCTGATGAGGATTTCGGCAACTTCGCCGTCCTTCAGTTCGACTGCCGAAACCTTGGTCTTGGCCCCATTCACCTCCAGCGACACGGCCTTGGCCTTATTGTCGCGGATGACACGAACCCTGAGTTCCGCCCCCAGCATCTTGAGATTTGCCGAATACCCATCCCAGTGACTCGGCAGCTTCGGCTTGAACTGGACACGCTTGCCGCGCCGTTCGATACCCAGAATGCCTTCGACCGCCGCCCTGTAAAGCCAGCCGGCGGAGCCGGTGTACCAGGTCCAGCCGCCACGGCCGCCCTTTCTGTTGCCGGCATTGTCGTCCCCGGCATAGATATCGGCCGCCACGACATAGGGTTCGACACGATAGTGCTCGGCCGACGCCTCGTCGGTCGCATGGTTGACCGGATTCAGCATCGAGAAACAGCGATAGGCCTCGTCGACCTGCCCCATCTCGGCGAGCGCGATGACGAACCATGTGGCGGCATGGGTGTATTGACCGCCATTCTCGCGCACACCGGGCGGATAGCTCTTGATGTAACCCGGGTCCTTCTCCGTCTTGGAGAAGGGCGGCGTGAACAGCTTGACGATGTTGAGCTTGTCGTCGACGAGCAGCTTCGTCGCCTGCTCCATCGCCGTCGTCGACCGTGCCGGATCGCCCTCCCCCGAAAGCACGCTCCAGGACTGGGCAATGGAGTCGATCTTGCACTCCTGCGAGTTGCGAGACCCCAGAGGGGTGCCGTCGTCGAAGCTGCCGCGCCGGTACCATTCGCCATCCCATGCCGTGCTCTCAAGCGCCCGCTTCAAAACATCGGCATGTTTTGCCCAGGCCTGTGCACGCTTGGCATCGCCCTCGGTCTTGGCAACGGGGGCGAAGTCGCCCAGCGTCTTCAGCAGGAACCAGCCAAGCCAGACGCTCTCGCCCTTGCCGTGCTCGCCGACGCGGTTCATGCCGTCGTTCCAGTCGCCGCCGAGGATTAGCGGCAGGCCCGCAGGGCTGCTGCGTTTGATGGCCAGGTCGAGCGCACGCGCGCAATGGTCGTAGAGCGACGCCGTCTTCTTCGAAATCTCCGGGATGAAGAAGGCATCATGTTCGCCCTCGCCCAGCGGCTGCCCGTCGATGAAGGGCAACTGCTCCTTGAGGATGGTGGCGTCATCGGTGACCAGCAGGTAGCGCGCCGTGGCGTGGGCCAGCCAGACCACGTCGTCGGAGATCAGCGTGCGCACGCCGGCGCCCGTGCGTGGCAGCCACCAATGCTGCACGTCGCCTTCGGGGAACTGCCGCCGCGCCGCGTTGAGTATCTGGTCGCGCGCCAGTTGCGGATCATGCGCCAGCAACGCCAGCGTGTCCTGCAACTGGTCGCGGAAGCCGAAGGCACCGCTGGCCTGATAGAAGGCGGAGCGGGCACGGATGCGGCAGGCCAAGCTCTGATAGGGCAGCCAGTGATTGACCATGGCGTCGAGCGCCTTGTCCGGTGTCTCGACCTGGATGGTGTCGAGAAAGCCGCGCCACACGCGCTCATTGTCGGCCAGCCGCTGGTCGAAATCCTTGACCCGATGTTCCTGGACCAGCGCGCTCGCCTCCTCGACGGACTCGGCGTCGCCGAGCAACCAGAGCAGGGTCACGTCGCCGCCGGCCGGAATCTCGATGTCGCGGGCGATCGCCGCGCACGGATCGTCGCCGGCCTCGACACGGCCCGATAGCGCAGCACCACTCAGCACTGCCTGCGGCAGCTCGCTGGAGCCATGCCGGCCGAGGAACTCCGAGCGGTCTGATGTCACCGAGTGCACGCCGCCGTCGGCGGCAAGGAAGGCCACCCGTTCGCTGAAATCGAGCCCGTAGGGGTTTTGTGCCAGCAACGCCCCGGTGGCGGCGTCCCTCGACGGGACGATGGTTGCCGCTGTGCGCGACCGATGCCCGCCGAGCACCCATTCGGCATAGGCATAGACACGCAGCCGCGCCGGCACCGAGCCGGAATTCTGGATGCGCAGCCGCGAAATCTTCACCGGATCGACCGGATCGACGACATGGGTGAGGTCCATCGACAACGGCCCGCGCTTCGAGCGGAAGGTCGAGAAACCCTGGCCATGCCAGGCCTCGTAGGTCATCGAGGGATCACGCACCATGGCGGCGAGCGGCGAAAACGCCTTGCCGCTGGCCTGATCGTAGATGTAGAGGCCCTCGCCCGGCCGGTTCGAGACCGGATCATTCGACCATGGCGTCAACTGGTAGTCGCGGCTGTTTCGGCTCCAGGTAAAGGCAGCCCCCTCAGCGGAGGTGTGAAAGCCGAACGAGGCGTTGGAGACGACGTTGATCCACGGCTGCGGCGTGGTGCGCCGGCCAGCCAGGCGCACGACATAGTGCCGCCCGTCGCCATCGAAACCGCCAAACCCGTTCCACTGGCTGAGCCCGCTGCCATCGGCGCTGACATTCGCCACCGCCTGCGAGGCAGATGCATGCGTCGTGGGCGTAAGCGATGGTAATTCACGCAGAACCGGCAGTGCGGCCGGCAGCAGGGCGTCGCGCGCCTGCAGGGCGGCCGCCTCGGCCCGCTCGATCTGATCGAAGATGGTGCCGTTGCGCGTGTGCAGGACCACCCGGGCGACGGCGAGCAGCGTCTTGTAGGTCGTCTCGTCCATCAGGTCGCGGCGCACCGCGAAAATGTGCTGGCGAGGTCCGAGCTCCTTGCCGCGCAAACGGCTGTTTTCGCACAGAGTCTCGACCGCCCGCTGCAGGTCCTGAACATAGGAGGACGCCTGCTCGTTGACGACGACGAAGTCGATCATCATGCCGCGGGTGCGCATATACTCCTGGAAACGCAGCGCCTGGGCGACGATTTCGAGATCGGCAACGTCGCCGATCCTGACCAGGAAGATCGGGAAATCGCCGGAAATGCTGGTCGGCCACAGGCTCGACTGCTTGCCCAGCCCCGAGGCGATGGATTCGGCGGGAAGACGCAGGAACGGATCCGGATAGATCAGGTAGCGCGCCAGCTTCTGCACATTGGCGGCATCGGTCAGGCTGAGGCCCATATGGCGGGTCTGCACCTGGCTGCGCGTCCAAGCGAGCATGGCCTGGCGGGCAAAGCTCTCCGGGTGGTCTAGCCGGGCGATTGCCTCGTCCAGCTCAGTGCGGCCGGCGCCGACGACGGTCCAGAAGGTCAGCGATATCTTCTTGTTGGCCGGCACGCGCACCTGACGGCGCAGCGAGGCGACGGGATCGAGCGTGAAGCCCGAATGGCCGCCAAGCCTGGCGCCCGGATCGAAGGCGGCCGCGTCGACAATGGTACGGCCACGGCCTATGAAGGCGCGCCTGTCGGTCTCGGCCTCGGCATCGCGCGCCGATCCGGACGGATCGGTGACGAAATGCACCATGGCGATATCCGGCTCGCTGGTCTCGCGCTTGCGCCGCGTGGCGAAGATCGCCGCGTTATTCGATGCAATCTCGGTTTCCACGAACATCTTCGAGAAGGCCGGATGCGCGTTGTCGGACGCTTCCAGGCCGAGTACCAGCTCGGCGAAGGAGGTCACTTCAATGTGACGGTCGGACGGACCATCATTATAGAGCGTGACCCGACGGCCCTCGCCATTGCCTTCCGAGATGACGATGCATTCGACCTCGGAGCGCAACGTGCCCACCGATTTGACGAAGCTCGCCTTGTCGTCGGAGAACAAAGTCTGCGCCTTTTCCTCGGCCGCACGCTTCGGCTCAGCCGTCGCCGACCACCAGTCGCCGGTGCCGGCGTCACGCAGGAAGATGTAGGAGCCGAGCCGGTCCTCGGTCGGATCCGGCTGCCAGCGGGTGACGGAGAGATCGCCCCAGCGGCTGTAGCCCGAGCCGGTCGCGGTGACCATCACCGAATAGCGGCCGTTCGACATGACGCTGGTCGACCGCAGCGACTGCAGTGGGTTGAGCACGATGCGGGTGTCGGGGCTGTCGACTTCGGTCTCGTCCTTGGCGCGTTCGTCGGCCTCTGTCCTGACGGTCGCGGTCGGGATATCGCGCGGCGCCCTCTCCTGCAGCAAAAGTTCGGCCGATTCGATGACCGGATCGCTGTGGAAACGGTCGCGCATACGGCCTTCGAAGATGGCGTCGGCAACCGCCACGATCGACATGCCCGAATGGTGGGCCATGTAGTTCTGCACGACGACATGGTCCGAGCCTTCCGGCACGCGCTGCGGCGTGAAGTCGACGGCGTCATAGTATCCGTGGCGGCCAAGCGCGCCGATCTCCCGCAATCGGGCGAGGTTCTGCACGGCTTCGCGCGGGTTGAACTGGGCCGCCAATATGGTGGCGTAAGGCGCGATCACCGTGTTCTGGCCAAGGCCGCGCTTCAGCCCCAGGCCGGGAACGCCGAAATTGGTGTACTGGTAGGTCAGTTCACGGTCGCGGGCGTTGTAGGCCGCTTCCGAAATGCCCCACGGCACGTTCTTCTGGCGGCCGTACTGGATCTGGCGCTTGATGATCAGCTTGCTGGTCTGGTTGAGAATCGAGCCCTGCGGCTCCTTCATCACCAGCGGCGGCATCAAATATTCGAACATCGAGCCGGACCAGGACATCAGCGCGCCCTGGAACCCGATCTCGACGATCGGCCGGCCCAGCCGGAACCAGTGCTCGGTCGGCAGGTCACCCTTGGCGATGGCGAACAGGCTGGTCAGCCGCGCCTCGGAAGCCAAAAGGTCGTAGCAGCTTTCATCGAGCTGGTGTTCCTCGACCCGGTAACCGATGGACAGCAGCTTGCGCTCCGGCCGCATCAGGAAGGAGAAATCCATTTCGAAGGCGAAGCGACGCGTGCGCTCGCGCAAGGTGAGCAGCTTGGCACGCAGCGCTTCGACGGCATTGTCGTCGCTGTGCGCGTCATGAACGTGCGCTTCGCATGTGGCTTCGAGCCTTGCCGCCCAGTCGACGATGACGTCGCTCTGCGGCGACGCCGCCTCGGTGTGGATGGCTGTGGCAAGCTTGCGGATCTCGCCGGCCAGCACGGCCAGATTGATGGTGCGGATCGACGCCATTTCCGGCTGCGCCTTGATGGTGTCGACCGCGCGCCGCATGCCGTCGAGACGGTCGGCGAGGCGCTGGCGCAGGGGTCGCAGCTGGCGGCGGTCGTCGGGCAGCTCATCAAGGCTTTCGCCGAGAATGGTGACGGTGTCGAGAATGCCTTCGAAATCACCCTGGAGATGGACGGAGGGCGCTTCGGCCCATTCGGCGCAAGCTGCCGCCACCGCCACCAGATGGCCGGCGAGATTGCCGCTGTCGACAGCCGAGATGTAGAGCGGATAGAGCGGCTTCAGCGTCGTCGTATCATACCAGTTGAAGAGGTGGCCGCGATCACGCGGCATGCCCTCGATCGTCGTCATGGTGGCGTCGATGCGGGTGATGGCGTCGGACAGGCTGATCCAGCCGAAGTCGCGGGCAGAGACGACGGACAGCAGATAGACGCCGATATTGGTCGGCGAGGTGCGAGGTGCGACGACCGGCGCCGGGCTTTCCTGGAAATTGTCCGGCGGCAGATGGTGATGCTCTGACGTCACGAAGCTTTCGAAATAGTGCCATGTGCGCCGTGCCACCGTGCGCAACGTATGGATATCAGCCTGCGATATGCGCAAGCGGTCCTCGGTTTCAGCCGAACGGCTGATCCAGCTGGCGATGGCGGGCGAGCCAATCCAGAACAGGGCGAAAAAGAAGGCAACGAAGGCGCCGGTCGAATCGGCCAGCACCGGAATGGCAAGGCCGACGAAGCCGATGATCACGGCGCCATACATCATGCCGTAATACGATCCGATATCGTTGTCGCCGGCCTTGTGCGCCTGCGAGGCGGTGCGCCATTCCAAAAGGTTCTGGCGACTGACGAACAGTCGGTAGAGCGTGCGGACGATGGCGTCGCCCATCATCCAGGCGTTGTGCGCCATCAGCACGATCTTCAGCGCCACCATGGCGGTGCCGAAGGCAACATCGCGCGCCAGGGCCGAGAAATGGCCGCGCGGCGTCTGGTCGCCGCTCTTGGGCAGGATGGCGTTGACGATGTCGAATGTCGGCGCCATGAACAGGCTGAGGATCAGCAGGGCCTGCCATTGCGCGGCCTGCGTGAAGGGCAGCAGCGTCCAGCCGGCGATCGCCGCCATCACCCAGAAGATCGGCGTCAGCGAGCGGCGCAGATTGTCGATCATCTTCCAGCGCGACAGGGCTGGCACGCCGGAGCGCGGATCGAGCATGAAGCCGAGCAGCTGCCAGTCGCCGCGCGCCCAGCGGTGGTGGCGCGAGGCGTCGACCGAGTAGCGGGTCGGATAATCCTCGACCAGTTCGACGTCGGTGACCAGCGCCGAGCGCGCCAGCGCGCCTTCCAGCAGATCGTGGCTGAGGATGGTGTTTTCCTCGATGCGGCCCTGCAGCGCCGCCTCGAAGGCGTCGACGTGATAGAGGCCCTTGCCGGTGAAAGAACCGTCGCCGAAGACGTCCTGATAGAGATCGGACACGGCAAAGACATAGGGGTCGAGGCCGCGATTGGCCGAAAAGACCCGCTGGAAAAACGACGCATCGTCGCCGCTGGTCAGCGACGCGGTGATGCGCGGCTGCAGGATCGCATAGCCGGCGGTGACAACGCGCTTGCTGGCATCGAAATGCGGGCGGTTGAGCGGGTGGCAAAGCTTGCCGACGAGGGTCGCGACAGCGTCGCGGGTGGTGCGCGTGTCGGCGTCGAGCGTCATCACATGGACGACGTTCTCCGGCAGCGGCACGTCGAGCGGCAGGAACGTGGTGTCGCTGTCGCCGCGCAGCAGAAGGTCGAGTTCGTGCAGCTTGCCGCGCTTGCGCTCCCAGCCCATCCAGGACCCTTGAGCCGCATTGAACAGCCGGCGCCGGTGCAGGATGTAGAAACGCGGCGCGCCTTCGGAGGGATAGCGGGCGTTGAGACGGGCGATCTCGGCGCGGGCGAATTCGAGGATTTCGGTATCCGCCGCATCGATCTCGGTCTTGCTGTCGGGCCAGTCCGACAACAGCGCGAAATGGATTTCATCGGCCGTGTTGGCGAGATGATGCACCTCGATGTTGCGGATGTTTTCCTCGACATCGTCGCGCGAGCCGATCAGCGACGGCACCACAACAAGCGTGCGCGCCTCGGGCGGTACGCCGTGCCTGTAATCGTAGCCGACAAGGCGCGTCGGTTTGAGGAACAGCGAAACGACAGTGTTGAAGAAGGCGAGCGCGCCCTCGCTGGCCGGCACGGCGAACAGCGCCAGCATCAGGACGATCGACGGCACCGACAAGCCGAGATTGGCCAGTGCGTTGCCGGAGAGGACGAGAAGCAGGGCCGTCAGCGCAAACACCGGTACGACGATGCCAAGCCACCCAGTCTTGCGGAAGGCGCGCTTGACCGTCTGGCTGATGGTCGGCCGGTAGCCGATCGCCTTCTCCAGCTCCAGCCGGCGTGGGCCGACAAGAAAGAAACCGACATCGGTGTGGGCGGATAAGATCGGACCCGCATCGCTTTCACCATCGCCTAGCATGGTCTCGCTGGCGGCATGGCCGGCCAACTCGATGGCCTTTTCGGCGACGCGATATTCCGAAAGATCCGAGCGGCGCGCGAGTTCCTCGATCGCGGTCCGGTACTGGTCCCGCGAGAAGAAGTCGAGCGCGGCGAAATCGGTGCGCTCGCGCAGCACGGTGTCGATGCGGCTGACGCCTTCGAACCACACGGTCCAGTCGACGTCGTTGATGAGGCGCAGGCCGCGGATGATGTTGCCCGTCGTCACATTGCCGCTGGACAGCGTGTGGTGTTCGGAAATGATGATTTCCTCGGCATCGGAGCCGGTCTTTTCGAGCTCGCCTTCCAGCCATTCCAGGGCCTTGCCAGCATTCTGCGATCCATCACGCAGACGGTAGAGCAGCTGGGTGGCAAAGGTGGTGTCCTGCGCGTGGGCGCTGAAGTTGGACAGGATCGCCTGCCGGTCGGCGCTATCGTCGGTCGCCAGAAC
>NZ_RZRQ01000640.1:0-1476 GCF_003997785.1 Mesorhizobium sp. M7D.F.Ca.US.004.01.2.1
GATTAAGAGTCAGCTGCTCTACCAACTGAGCTACGCACCCACTCGGCCGGCAAAAACCGGCGTTGGCGGGCATATAGCCGCCACCATCGGTCCTGTCCAGCCCTGCCGGAATCATTTCCCGACAAATCGCTTAAGTGCCGCAGATGGTCAGACGAACAGCTTGCCCTCCGCCACCTTGATCGCATTGCCGCCAATGCGCGCCGAGGCCAGTTTTCCGCCTTGCACGGTCAGTTCGAGGCGGATGCGCGAAGGCCGGCCCATCTCCAGCCCCTGCTCGATCCATAGCTGCGAAATGCCGTCGGTCGGCGCGTCGAAATGCATGATGGCGCCGGCAAAGGCAGCTGCCGCCGAGCCGGTCGCCGGATCCTCATAGGAAGGTGTGCCAGGTACGATCATGCGCACATGGAAGGCGCTTTCGTGGTTCACCGTCTCGCGGCAGTAGACATAGGGGCTGGCGAAGGCCCACTCGCTCTTGCGCGGCGCCAGTTCCGACCACGCCTGGTTGTCCAGCCGGACCCGGCCCGCCGCCTCGAGATTGGCAACCGGGATGGTCACATAAGGAACGCCGGCCGACCAGAACGCGACGCGGTGATTCTCGAAGCCGATCTCGTGCGGCGTCAACCCAAGGGCCGCACCGATCGCTTCCGGATCGGCCTCGAGCTTTAGCGGCTCCGGCAGCTTCGCCAGGTCGAACTCGGCAAAGGTGTTGCCGTCGTGCTTGCTGACGGCGCAACGCACCGGGCCGATATTCTCCTCCAGCACGAAGATGCCGGCGCCGCCCTCTTCCGCCAGTTCGGCCAGCGCAATCGCGGCGCCAACCGTCGGATGGCCGGCGAACGGCATTTCATAGTCGGGCGTGAAGATGCGGATGCGGTTTCGATGCTTTGGATTGTCCGGCGGCAACACGAAAACCGATTCGGACAGGTTGAATTCGCGCGCGATGGCCTGCATCGCGGCCGCGTCCAATCCCTTGCTGTCCAGCACGATCGCCAAGGGGTTGCCGGCCAGTCGCTCGGTCGTAAACACATCGTAGAGCAAGTAATTCCGGGTTTTCATTCCTGCCTCAATCCCAACATGGGCGAAATTTAATTTGATATTTGAACCAGTAAGCCTGATCTGTGCACAGATAGGGACATTGCGCATTATAGGGGTCCAGCGTGGACCAGATTGTCAATCTGCCAAAGACGGAATCGGATTCCGCCATCGAGACGGCGCTTGGGCTCGACAGACAAGGTCGGCGCAAGTCGCGCCGGCGCGGCTGGCTCCATGCGCTGCTGGCGCTGATCGTGCTCGCCGCCGGGCTTGGCGCCTATCAGTGGTATGCCGGCTCGCCGGCCAGGATTGATTATACCACCGTGCCTGCCGCCAAGGCCGACCTCACCGTCGCGGTCTCGGCAACCGGCACGCTGCAGCCCCTCACCCAGGTCGACATTTCCAGCCAGCTCTCAGGCATCATCCGTTCGGTTTCGGTCGAGG
>NZ_RZRQ01000641.1:0-1470 GCF_003997785.1 Mesorhizobium sp. M7D.F.Ca.US.004.01.2.1
GACGTGTGGATGCGCCCGCTCGCTTCGGTCGCCGGCACGCGCTGCACGCGGTGCACGCCCGATTCGAATTTCAGATGCGCAAAGACGCCCTTGCCCGACACCGTGGCGATGATTTCCTTGTAGCCGCCGGCATCGCCATCGCTGGCTGAGGCCGTCTCGAAACGCCAGCCGCGTTCGGCAGCGTAGCGTTCATACATGCGAAAAAGGTCACCGGCAAAAAGGGCCGCCTCATCACCACCGGTGCCGGCGCGGATTTCGAGAATGGCGTTCTTGTCGTCGGCGGCATCCTTGGGCAACAGCAGGATCTGGATGTCCTTCTGCAGCGCCTCGATGCGTTCCTCGACCTCCGGCAGGTCGGCCTCGGCGAGCGCCCGCATCTCGGCGTCGGTGCCCTTGTCGGCAAGCATGGCTTCGAGGTCGGCCTGCTCATGCTCGGCCAGGCGCAGTGCCCTGACCTTGGCCACCATGTCCTGGATTTCGGCATATTCGGACGCCATCCGCACATAGGCGTCCGGCGCCGGGCCAGCCGACATCTGCGCTTCGAGCATCTCGAAACGTTTGACGACTTGATCCATACGATCGCGGGGCAGGTTGACCATGATGAGGCTACTACAATGGAATCGAACGGTCGTCGGCAAAGGCCTGCAAAAGCGCCCGCATCGGCAAGCCCTGCGCCGGCGCCATCAGATTGTCGTCGAAGAAGGCCTCCAACTCATCCAGCGGCAGTTCCGTCAGCATCGCCTTGACCGGGCCGATCGAGGCCGGCGACATCGAGATCGAGCGGAAGCCGAGACCGATCAGCGCCATAGCCGAAATCGGCTTGCCGGCGAGTTCGCCGCACAGGGTCACCGGCGTGTGGTTGCGGACGCCGGCATCGGCGATCTGCTTCAGGACGCGCAGGAACGGCGCCGACAGCGTGTCGAAGCGGTTGGCGAGTTGCGTGTTGCCGCGGTCGACGGCCATGACGAACTGGAACAGATCGTTCGAACCGACCGAGACGAAGTCGACCGCCTTCATCAGCTCATCGAGCTGGAACAAGAGCGATGGCACTTCAAGCATCGCCCCCAGCTTCAGGCTGGTCGGCAAATGATGGGCAAAACGCGAGAGATGCCGCACCTCGCGGTCGATGATCTCGCGCGCCTGGGCGATCTCGCCAAGCTCGGTCACCATCGGCAGCATCAGCTTGAGTTCACGCCCGCCACTGGCCTTGAGCAGCGCGCGGATCTGGGTGCGCAGCAGCCCCGGTCGGTCAAGCGTCAGGCGGATCGCCCGCCAGCCGAGCGCCGGGTTCTCTTCCTGGATCGCGCCCTTGAAATAGGGCAGCACCTTGTCGCCGCCAATATCGATGGTGCGGAAGGTGACCGGCTTGCCGCGCGCTGCCTCGAGCACGTCGCGGTAAAGCTTTTCCTGGGCCTCGGCACGGGGAAATGTCGAAGCGACCATGAACTGCAGTTCGGTGCGGAACAGGCC
>NZ_RZRQ01000642.1:0-1466 GCF_003997785.1 Mesorhizobium sp. M7D.F.Ca.US.004.01.2.1
GCCTATGCACAGACCGATCGCCCGCAGGGCTGCCTGGTCGCGCTTGGCGCGCTGCATCAGGACTCGAGCCGCGGCGCCATCTGCGATGATCTGCGCCGCCGCCGCGCCGAAAACCATAGCGCGCTGCAGAAGCGTCTCGAGCGCGGCGTTGCCGAAGGCGAACTGCCGGCGGATTTCGACGCCAGCGCCATCGCGACCTTCTTCGCCACGGTTCAGCACGGCATGTCGATCCAGGCACGCGACGGGGCATCGTACGCCGCCCTGCTGGCGACGGTAGCTGGGGCCATGGCTGCCTGGAAGATGTTGGCCGGCACCGACGCAGCGTGACAAACGCCCGCCAGTGTGCTCGAAATTCGCCGGCAAGGCCGGGAGGGACGAGAGCGTGAAAAAGGGTTATCGCGAACTGCTGGACGAGGCGAACGCCGAGATTGAAGTGGTTTCGCCGGAGGAAGCAGCCGGACTGCTCGACGATGAAGACACCATTTTCGTCGATCTGCGCGACCCTCGCGAGGTGGAACGCGACGGCAGGATTCCCGGCGCCAAACATGTCACCCGAGGCATGCTGGAATTCTGGATCGATCCCGAAAGCCCTTACCACAAGCCATTCTTCGCTTCGGGAAAGAGCTTCGTCTTCTTCTGTGCAGGCGGCTGGCGCTCGGCGCTGGCCACCAAGACGGCGCAGGACATGGGGCTTTCGCCGGTCAAGCACATCCTTGGCGGCTACACCGCCTGGAAGGCCGCCGGACTGCCGGTCGAACCCGGTGAAAAGAAGAAGTAAACTCGATCGACGCTCAATGCAGCAGCGACGGCTCGCGATGCATCACGAAGCCGACCGCGCGTTCGATCACACCCTTGTCCGCAAGGATACGGCGGTGGCCGAGCCCATCGGCCCAGTAAAGCCGCACATGGCCGCCTGCGCCGGCATAGCGCCTTGCATGATCGGCCGAGACTTCGCGGTCGTCCTGTGCGTGGATGACCAGGGTCGGCACCGGCGCCTGGGCAAGCTGGCGGTCGCCGGTGAAATCGTGCAGCGGCCTGCCGGAAAGATGTTCGACACGGTCCGCCATGGCGACCTGCGAGCGCGGGCCGACATTGAGCATGCGGCTGAAGTCGGCAAAAATCGCCGGCAGGGAACTTGGCGCCGCAATCAGCACCAGTCGTCCGGCCGCCAGTGGCGGAATGTTCTTGACCGAACCGGCGATGGCATTGGCGGCGACTGCGCCGCCGAAGGAATGGCCGACCGCCGCCACGAACGGGCCGAACCATTCGCCGGCAACCCGCACCGCATCCACCGCATTGACCATGTTCAACCGCCGGCCCTGCGACTGGCCGTGGCCAGGCAAGTCAAGCGAAACGACCCTGTAGCCGGCGGCACGATAGCCTTCGATCAACGCGCGCATATATTCGGTGCGTGAGCGCCAGCCATGGACGACAAGCACCGTGCCGGCGACTGCCCTGCCCGGCTC
>NZ_RZRQ01000643.1:0-1460 GCF_003997785.1 Mesorhizobium sp. M7D.F.Ca.US.004.01.2.1
TACAACCGCCAGCTCGTCCGCCGCCACAACAGACAATTGCCGCTCGTTGCGCATTTCGGTGCCGCGCGGATACCAGGGCTCGCGCCCGCCGGAGCGCCGTGTCGGTCCGGCATGGAAATCGCCAGATATGCCGTCGAAACCCAGCCGCAATTCGTCCACAGGGCGCGTCTGAAAATGATCCGCTGGCGCCACGTAAAGCGCTGCCGCCTTGGCGGCAAGCTTTCGTGCGGGGATGATTTCAACCGGCTTTTCAGCCTCGGGGAAGAGATCCAGCATGGCTTCATTCCTTGGATGATGCCGCTTGGTTTTGCCCTTCGGCTGGCAAGGCCGCAAGAGCGGTTTGGGCCAAAACGCGCAACTCTTCGACCGAAGCACCGTCTCGCGCCTGGATCGACATGCCGTTCATGACGCCAGCCAGGTATTTGGCGAACCCCTCGACCGAGAGGCCCGCCGGCAGGTCGCCCACCGCCCTGCCCCTGGCCAGCCGGTCTGCGATCGCCGCTTCACTCGCCTTGCGATAGGTTCTGAGTTCATCGGCAATGGCTTGCGCCTGTGGCGAGGCTGCCAGCGCGCCGCTGACGAACAGGCAGCCACCAGGCTTGCCGGGCCTGGAATATGCTTCCGCCGCACCGAGCAGCAACCGCCGGATCGCCTCCCGCGTCGATACCGGCGCGCTCAGCGCTTCCAGCGCAAAGCCGATCTCGGTCTGGTGGTAGCGCGTCAGCGCCTTGCGGAACAAAGTCTCCTTGTCGGTGAAGGCGTTGTAGATCTGCGGCGGCGTCAGTCCCATCGCCTCGCGCAACATGGCCAGCGATGTCGCCTCATAGCCATGCTCCCAGAACAGATGCATCGCCGCATCCAGCGCCCGGTCGGGATCGAAAGCGCGCGGCCGGCCGCCGCGGGGCTTTTCCGAATTATCCATATCGATCGATACGAAACCTGTTGACTCGTCTTCTCCATATAACGTACCAATCGATACGAAACATGGCAAGCCGGAAGACCTGTCAGATGGCAAGCCGGAAGACCTGTCAGTCGGAAAGCCATGAAAACCAGCGAAAAGGAGAGCCAAATGCCGATCACCGTGACCGCGCCGGAAGGAATACTGACCCCAACGGGAGAGCGCGAGATCCTGCCGCGTCTCAGCGCCGCCCTCATCGAGGCCTCCGGCGCCACCGGCAATTCGTTCTTCACCGAAATCGTCGGCGGCACGGTGCACATCTTGCCGCCTCACCACATCTATGCAGGCGGCGCCAATCGGCCTGTCGTCATGGTGGAATTGAAATTGCCCAACATCGGACTTGGCTCGGTCGAAGCCCGCAAGGCCTTCATCACCGCAGCCGCAGGGATTGTCGCCGAACTCTGCGTGCCGGGGCACCGGCCTGAAAACACCTGGATCAACATCGTCAATGCGCCCGACGGCGGCTGGGGCATCGGTGACAGACAATATACGGGCGCTGTCT
>NZ_RZRQ01000644.1:0-1445 GCF_003997785.1 Mesorhizobium sp. M7D.F.Ca.US.004.01.2.1
CTGCAGAACCTCATAACCGCTCGCCGGGGCGTCACGGACCTTCAATCGATCAGCGGGCATGATCTCTTCTCACGTCAGACGTCAAAAAGATCGTTGGGGCCGTGGCCCTCACATCGATGATATCGGGCCGGCCGATCTCGTCGATGATGTCAGGCGTGTTGTTACGAGGGCTGCCGACCTTGCTGCCGATAGGCCACATCTTCATGAGTTCGGACGGGAATGGCTTCATCAGATCGCGAGGATCGGCCTCCGGTCCGAGCCAGCGCATGTAATCGGTCGGCGCCAGGATCACCGGCATCCGGTCATGGATGGTTGCCATCATCTCGTTCGGCTCGCAGGTGACGATTGCGAAGGTGCGGATCAGTTCGCCCGTGATCTTGTCGGCATACTCTTCCCAGATGCCGGCCATGGCGAAGGGCTCGTCATCCTTCATCGCGATCGCATAGGGTTGTTTCCTCTTGCCCAAGAAATCTAGCTTCTGCCACTCGAAATAACCGTCCACCGGCACTAGGCAGCGGCGCGAGGCATAGGCTTCGCGGAACATGCCATTGGTCGCGATGGTCTCGCAGCGTGCGTTCACGGGCGGCGGGCGTCCGCTCCCGTCACGCGCCCAGCCGGGGACAAGACCCCACCTTGCCGACACGAAACCGGCCACGGAGATGGAGAGTTCCTCGCGGATCATAATCGGATAGTTCAGGCTCGGCGCGCCATTCCAGATGGGAAAGCCGTTGCCCATGCGCTCGACGTCGCCAGGATGGGCAAACTCGAAACGGCGTACCATGTCAGGGATTGTTGTTTTGACGAAAACGCGTCCACACATGAGATCATCAACCTGTCGTTGCGGAAGACCAAAATGGGAACGCTTCGGGGACGAGTCAAGCTGTTCCGAGCTTCTCCTTTCCCTTGCCGACTATAGACAGCTTCGGCGCGTGGGCTTCCCGGATCATCTTGGCGGCTTCGTCTGTAGTGACGCCGACCTTGCGGGCATAGTAGGCGGCTTCCGCTTCGAGCGCGCCCTCTAGTGGCACTTCAATCGCCTGCTTAGCTTTATGCTTGGCTTTCTTGCCAATGGCGAATCATAGCACATTGAGGGTCAAGGCGTGCCGCCCTCGCGATGGTCAAAGGCTTCGGCTATGACCTCGAACACGCTGGGCACTTCTTCGCTGATTTCGCTGGTGGCGATGCCCGCCTTGTTGGCAGCTCTCAGGACCTTGTCCGCAAGGTCGCTGATGACGATCGGATCATCGGTCGCGGTTTCGGGCAGCTGTTCAGCCATCCATTTGTCGAGGAAGTTGATGCCGCGTGCTTATCGAGGCTTAATTTCGGCTGCCGGATTATGTTCCCGTGCATGCTTGCCGTTTAGCCGCTGCTCCCTTAATCGCGCCGTTTTTGCCTCTCTGGCGTGTCGTTCCGCCTCCAGCACCAGCCTGCATTCGCGGTCCGCC
>NZ_RZRQ01000645.1:0-1428 GCF_003997785.1 Mesorhizobium sp. M7D.F.Ca.US.004.01.2.1
ACACAATCTCTCAATTGCCAGCGTCAGAGCCGATTCCGACCTGGTGCGATGGCGACGGATTCGTCAACATCACTAGGGGAGACGACGAGCTGTCGATGATCTGCTTGAAGGACCGGGTCCCGGGTGAAATCATGGCAGATGGCGACTGGACCTGTTTCAAGTTCGTCGGCCCCTTCGCCTTCGGCGAGAGCGGGATCGTTTTGTCGGTGGTGCGCCCGATTTCGGAAAACGGGATCGGTATCCTGGTGGCCTCGACGTTCAATGGCGACTATCTACTGGTGCAGAACGCAGACGTCGCTGAATCGTTGAACCACCTACGCGCCGCCGGACACACAGTCGTTTGAGACTGAAACGCGACGGCGCGTCCGTTCGAGCGTGGCTCGCATTTGCTTTGCAATAATGAAGTCGGTTCCGCATTTGTCGCTCGCCCTCCCCCCAGCCAAGCATGCGCTTGAGACGGGTGCCATCACTCTCGTTGAGCTTCTGTATCGGCGGGGGCAAATTTGGGCGCCGATGGCCAAGTATCCTTCTCAATGGAGTGTCCTCTATGTCGTGGATTTATCTGTTTTTCGCCGGCTTGTTCGAGGTCGGCTGGGCGATCGGCCTCAAATACACTGATGGCTTTTCGAAGCCGCTGCCGACCATCCTCACAGTCGCGTCGATGATCGTGGGCCTAGGCTTGCTTGGCCTAGCGCTGAAGGCGTTGCCCGTTGGCACGGCCTATGCGGTGTGGACCGGCATCGGCACCGTCGGCACGGCCCTGTTGGGCATCTGGCTACTTGGCGAGCCGGCCACCCCGATCCGGCTCGGCTGCATCGGGCTGATCGTCTGCGGCGCCATTGGGTTGAAGCTCGTGGCCTGATGGATTGAGGCGACGCTGTGCATCTTGCGCACTTCTCTGCGAATATCGACGAAGAAATCCCAATTCTCCCGTTTCGCGCACCTCGCCGCCAGGGACTCATCGGCTCAAGGAGGCCAGCCTGAAGGCATGATGCGGAATCGTAAAGCTGAAATGCGCCGGTGCGTGATCGATTGTGCCATGCAAAAGCGGACCGCCAGGCTGCCAATCTGTTTCAATTGCGATGCGTCACACCTTAAATTAACACCCACGATATCGGGGCTAGACATCGCTGCGAGATCAGTGCGGCCGAGTTTTGACTAGGCGGCCCTTGACCGTTGCCTTCATACCAGCCGCCGCCCCAGGGCGCTTGAAAGCACCGCCACGCGGTGTGTCCATCGGTGGTATGCAGACGGCCATCTCTTCGCCGATCGAGATCCCCAGCGGCTGGCACATGCTCAAACGGCATACGGTACATTGTCGGCCAAGGTCGATCGCATGGGCTGTCAGTTGGAAGGGCCACGCATCGAACACCGCGGCGACTTCAACATTGTCTCTGACGGAATCGTCAACGGCAGCATCCAGGTACC
>NZ_RZRQ01000646.1:0-1352 GCF_003997785.1 Mesorhizobium sp. M7D.F.Ca.US.004.01.2.1
CAACAACTCGTGCGTGAGCGCCTGCTTGGGTGGTGAGGCTATGCGACGACGGCCAGCCGGCGCTGGCGCTGATCCAACGACACGATGGTCAGCCCGCTGCCGACAACCAGCAGGATACCGCAGACCGCCAGCGTGTTGGGGAATTGCCCGAACACCAGCAGGCCTGAAATGACCGCCCAGACGGTGAAGCAATAGTAGAACGGTGCCACGGCGCTGGTCGGCCCGACGCGATAGGCCATGAAGATGAAGAAGTGGCCGAAGATCAGGAAAAATCCAGCGCCGGCCATCAGCAGCAGGTGATGCGTCCCGGGCACGACCCAGCGCTCGGAAACCAGATGCGCGGCACCGGCGCCGATCAGCACCACCACGACGGCGGAAATCGCCACGATCATGCCCGGCACTTCGGCCGCGACCCGTCTGCCGGCAAGGTCGCGCGCCGCCGCAAGCGCGGCGTTGCCGAGCGCCAGCAGCGCGTAGACCGAAATGCCTTGCATGGTCGGCTGCGCCACCATCAGCGCGCCGATGAAGCCAAGCCCGATCAGCGCCATGCGCTGGCCTCCGATCCGCTCGCCAAACAGGATCGAGGAGCCGACCAGCATCAAGAGCGGCGTGATCTGTCCGAGCGCGGTGGAATCCGCGATCTGCATGTTGGCGAGCGCCACGACATAGCAAAGGATCGCTGCCATCTCGAGCAGGTTCCTGTGCAGCACGCGCTTGTCGAAGATCAGCGGGATCTGCTTGCCGTAGCCCAGCGCGAACAACAGCGGGAAGCCCCAGAGTGCTGCCGCCACGCCGCGCAGAAACAGCACTTCATAGGGCGGCAAGCCCGCCGTCGCGAGCTTCATCATCGTGTCGTTGACGAGATACGACCCCGTCGAGACGATCATGAACAGCGGGCCGCGGATGGAGGCAGGGATGAAATGCATTCGGTCACAACATCAGACCCCGGTTACGACCGCAATGGGCCATGGCCTGGCCTTGAATCAGACAGGGCGGGCAAGCAAGGCCGCGCTATCGCGGCTTCGATGCATCGGTCTGTCACCCATTTCATTTCGTCTCCGGCCTTCCTATATCAGCGCCACATCCCCGCAATCGGATCGATGGTTCGGACTGAGTGACACGGCACCCAGCCAAAAGACGCTTGTGTTTTTTGGCCTTTGTCGCTAATCGCCCCGCATTCGACTGAACTGAAGGTCCAGGCCGTCCAAGGAAAGAGACTATGGCAAAAGGTAAATTCGAGCGTAACAAGCCTCACGTGAACATCGGCACGATTGGCCACGTCGACCATGGCAAGACGTCGCTGACGGCGGCGATCACCAAGTATTTTGGCGAATACAAGCGCTACGACCAGA
>NZ_RZRQ01000647.1:0-1400 GCF_003997785.1 Mesorhizobium sp. M7D.F.Ca.US.004.01.2.1
GAGCTATGGCTGAAACTGGGTGATGACGGTTTGAGAAGGGCGACGTATCGAGGCGGGTGATGAAGCCTGCCAGAACCTCTCAAGGAGAGCGATACGCCATGAACGAGACTATCAACATTGTTCGCCTTCGTCAGCCCGACGAAATCGATGATCCCCTGACGGATGTGCTTCGCACCGGCGCGCGCAAATTGCTGGCGGAGGCGATCGAGATGGAGGCCGAAGCGTTTCTTGCCGAGATGCGGGATCTCAAGCTCGCCGACGGCCGTGACCGGATTGTGCGGCATGGTCACGGCCCGGAGCGGAGCATCCAGACGGGGATCGGGGCGGTGCCAGTCAGCCGGGTGAAGATCCGGGATCGCGGCGCGAATGGCGAGGTTGATCGGGTCCGGTTCTCCTCATCGATCCTGCCGAAATGGGCGCGTCGGACGCGAAGTCTGGATGCGCTGCTTCCCGTTCTCTACCTGCGCGGTGTTTCGACGGGCGATTTTCAGGAAGCGCTGAGCGCGCTTGTGGGCAAGGAGGCGCCGAACCTCTCACCCTCGGTGATCACGCGACTGACGGCGGAGTGGGGCATCGAATACGATCGTTGGCAAAAGCGCGATCTTTCGGCGCGCCGCTATGTCTATGTGTGGGCGGACGGGGTCTACCTGCAGGCCCGGATGGAAGATCATGCCGAATGCATGCTGGTCCTGATCGGCGCCACGCCCGAGGGCAAGAAAGAGCTGCTCGGCTTCCAGACCGGCATTCGTGAGAGCGCACAGAGCTGGCGCGAGCTGCTGGTCGACGTCAAGCGTCGTGGCCTGCAGATCGCGCCCGATCTTGCCGTCGGCGACGGCGCGCTTGGCTTCTGGAATGCGCTCGATGAGCTCCTTCCCGGCACCAAGCACCAGCGATGCTGGGTGCACAAGACAGCCAACGTGCTCAACAAGGTGCCGAAATCGGTGCAGGCCGCCATGAAGACGGACTTGCGCGAAATCTTTTCCGCCCCGAACCGAGCCTCAGCCGAGACGGCGATTGCCGTCTTTGTCGAGAAATATGATGCGAAATACGGCAAGGCGGTCGACTGCCTGACCAAAGATCAGAATGCCTTGCTGGCGTTCTACGATTTCCCCGCCGAACATTGGGATCATCTGCGAACGTCCAATCCCATCGAGAGCGTCTTTGCGACCGTTCGCCATCGCACGGTGCGCACCAAGGGCTCGCTCTCCTCGAAAACCGCCAGGCTGATGGTCTTCAAGCTGGTCATGGCCGCCGCCAGGACGTGGCGACGACTGAAAGGACAAAATCAGTTGCCTAAACTCATCGCAGGTGCCACGTTCCAGGACGGAATCGAGGTCATTGAACTGAAGCCACAGAGCGCCGCTTGATCAGCCTCGTCACCCAAATTCCAGCATAGCTCG
>NZ_RZRQ01000648.1:0-1367 GCF_003997785.1 Mesorhizobium sp. M7D.F.Ca.US.004.01.2.1
GTCTTCTGTCGTCTGCGCGCCTTCGACAAGGCGCCTGATAACCGCATCGGCGAATACGGGCTCGACGCCAATGACAGCTTCGCCATGACGCTGGATTTTTCCAACGGTGCCTTCGGCGTGGTGCATGCCAGCCGCTGGGCATCAGGCCATCTCAACGAGCTGCGCCTGCGCATCTATGGCGATAAAGGCGGCATCGAGGTGGTGCACAATCTCGACGGCTCGGCGCTCAAGGCCTGCGTCGGCGAGAATGTCGAGAACGCCAAATGGGAAGAGCTCGACGCCGGCACGGTGGCGACCAACTACCAGCGTTTCGTCGATGCGGTGCGAACTGGCGTGCAGGCCGAACCGTCGTTCCGACACGCCGCTGAGTTGCAGAAGGTGCTCGATCTGGCCGTCGTCTCGGACGAGAAGCGTGCCGAGCTGCGGGCAAGTGCGGATACGCAGTAGGCTTGGGTTCCGCGAGGCGCTGCCAATCTCGCGGCCAACGCGCAATTCTTTCAATCATTTCTTGAAATGAGGATTGGCCGTTTCGTGATTTGATGGCGTCGGAGAACAGGGGAGACGCCATTGACCGATTTCATCGGACTGCCGAAAGCCGAAGTGCACATCCACGTAGAGGGCTGCTTCGAGGCCGATGATGTGATCAGGAACTGCGAGGAAGCCGGCATTCCGCTGCGTGCACCGCGCGACAGGCTCTTCGAAGCTCATGACCTCAAGAGCTTCCTCGAGATGCTCGACTGGCTGTGCGGGACGTTCCGGACGCGCGAGCAACTCGCCACCACGGCCTACAAGTTTGCACAGCGCATGGGTCGAAGCGGTGTGCGTTACGCCGACGTCATCGTCAACCCGACGCATTGGCCGCATTGGCATGGGAATATCCCAGGGATGATCGACGCATTCGATGCTGGTTTCGCGGCCGCCGAGCAGGACGGACACCCGCCGGTCGGGCTTTGCGTCAGCCTGCTTCGCACCCAGTCGGCGGCGGATGCGATCGAGCTGGTCGAGTTGCTGAGCGAAATCAGACACAAGCGCGTCGTTGCCCTGTCGATCGACGGGAACGAAGCGGCCGCCGGCCGCACCGGCCCGCGCTTCGCCGAAGCGTTTCGCCGTGCCGGCGCGGCAGGCTTGCGGCGCACCGTTCATGCGGGCGAGTCGAGCGGCCCGGAAGGTGTTCGCGACGCGATCGAACTGCTTGGCGCCGACCGCATCGACCACGGCGTGCGGGCGATCGAAGACCCGGACCTTGTCGACCTGCTGGCGCAGAAGCAGATTCCCCTAGGCGTCTGTCCGATCTCCAACGTGGCGCTCGGCGTGTATCCGTCGCTTGCCGAACATCCGCTCGACGCTCTGCGCAAGGCCGGTGTCCC
>NZ_RZRQ01000649.1:0-1362 GCF_003997785.1 Mesorhizobium sp. M7D.F.Ca.US.004.01.2.1
AGCAGGGCAAGATGGTCATCGGCACCGTCAAGGGCGACATCCACGACATCGGCAAGAACCTCGTCGGCATGATGATGGAGGGGGCCGGCTTCGACGTCATCGACCTCGGCATCAACAATGCGGTCGAAAAGTACCTCGATGCGATCGAGCAGCATCAGCCCGACATCATCGGCATGTCGGCGCTGCTGACCACGACCATGCCCTACATGAAGGTCGTCATCGACACGATGAAGGAAAAGGGCATCCGCGACGACTATGTCGTGCTGGTCGGCGGCGCGCCGCTGAACGAGGAATTCGGCAAGGCCGTCGGCGCCGACGCCTATTGCCGCGACGCGGCGGTGGCGGTCGAGACCGCCAAGGACTACATGAAGCGCAAGCACAATGTGCGCGCTTCGGCCTGACCCAAGGCATCAGGATGGATCGACAAGAAAAGCCGCGCCTTGCAGCGCGGCTTTTTTGTTCCCAGATGATGGACGAGGCTGCCAATCAGTTGGCGACAGTGTCCTTGACCGCCCTGGCTGTCGACTTGACGTCCTTGCCGACGCCGCGAACGGTGTTCGCGCAAGCCGTAAGGGCAAGGACACAAGCAAGAATGGCAATCGGCGTGATGCGTAGCAGTTTCATGGACGGTGTCTCCCTCAATAGATAAATTAGCGCCACAGCAACGAAGGCCGGCTCGACGGGTTCCATGGCCAAGACGCAAAAAACGAAACCGAATCAAGACGACAGGCTGCTCGTTATAGCCTGCGGGATGATTGCGCGCGAAGTTCTGGCCGTCAAGGAACAGCTCGGACTGGATCACCTCGACCTGACCTGCCTGCCGGCGGAATTTCATTTCTACCCGGACCGCATCGCCCCGGCCATGGACAAGGCAATCGAAAAGGCCAAGGCCGAAGGCTACACAAACATCTTCGTCGGCTATGCCGATTGCGGCACCGGCGGCCTGCTCGACCGTATCTGCGAGAAGCATGGCGTCGAGCGCATGGCCGGCCCGCACTGTTTCGCCTTCTATCAAGGCATGGATGCTTACGCGAAAATCGACGACGACGACATGATGTCGTTCTATATGACCGATTTCCTCTGCCGGCAGTTCGACGCCTTCTTCATGAAGCCGCTCGGACTCGACAAGCACCCGGAGCTGATCAAGGACTATTTCGGCAACTACGAAAAGCTGATCTACCTTGCCCAGACCAACGATCCGGAACTCGACAAGGTCGCCGAAAAGGCTGCCAAAATGCTCGGTCTCGTCTATGAACGCCGCGCGACCGGTTATGGCGACCTTACGGCCGGAATGGCGCAAGCCGCTGCTGTCGCGGGCAAGGGATAGGCTGGGTTTCGTCTGCAAGACGAGCTTTGCCGATG
>NZ_RZRQ01000064.1:0-22595 GCF_003997785.1 Mesorhizobium sp. M7D.F.Ca.US.004.01.2.1
ATCCTGACCAGCGCCGGCGGCATCGGCACCCCTTATCCGGCCCCGAGGGCGCTGGTCATTGCGCCACCGCCGCTGACCCCGATGCCCGATCCGTGGTTCGAGGGCATGTTTGGCGGCGGTCACGAAAAATCCAGGGATCTGGCCAGGCAGTACAAGGCGATGGCGGATTTCATGAAGATCGACTTCCTCAATGCCGGCGATTTCGTCACCACGGACGGTGTCGACGGCATTCATTTCACTGCCGCAAACAACGCCGATCTGGGGCGCGCCGTCGCCGACAAGGTCAAGTCGATCCTCGAGCCGAGCAAGGTCAGCACCGCCGCTTAAACCCGCCACGCCCGTCGGCTTGCGGCACACAGGCCCAGGGCGCAGGTGTATCGCTCGTTTCCTCCGGCGATACACATCGATACGGGGCCGTTTGGCCCCGTATCGATGTGGTGCTCGACGGTGGCAGACCTGTGTTGATCAGGGCTTTGTTCCCGGAACATCATCGGCGGACGCTTTGGTCTGGCGGTCGAAAACGACCGCCAGACCGTTCTTGACGGCAAGCGTGGCGACCATGTCGTCGAGTTCGCGATCGGGAATGGCGGGTTTGAGGACGTGCCGGATGGCCTGATAGGCCTGCTCGGTCGACACATAGTCGTAGCGCTTTTTGCGCGCTTCCACATATTGTTCGATGAGAATGCCCAATCGGCGGGCGGCGATGTCATCTCGTTGCTGCAAGGGAGCCTCCTCAAGCGTCGATCATCTGCAGACCCCTAGAATGTAAAAACCCGCGCCGCGAAAGTTAAGGCCTGCGGCAGGCTCGAAGCCAAATAAATACGCTGTCGTCACCGACGAACAGCGCGGCGGCCGGCGAGCCTTGCTTAGGCCTTGTCAAAATCGGGCGGCAACGATCGAGCCCCGAGCGCGAAGCGATCCGCCAGACCTGCATTCACAACAGCTCCGACAGAACGGCCATGAAGTGGTCGTTCTCCGATGCCGAGCCGATGCTGACGCGCACATAGGTGTCGAAGCCCTGCTGCTTCCACGGTTTGACGATGACGCCTTGGCGCAGCAGGCCCTCGACGAAGACGGAGGCATCTTGCCGGCAGTTGAAGAACAGGAAATTGCCCCTGGAGGGGGCGACGCCGAGCCCCTTGCTCTTGAGGAAAGTCTCGACGCGTGCTCGTTCCGCCATGGCCAGCGCGACGACCCTGGCGAGGTGTTCATCATCGGCGAGCGCCGCCAGTGCGGCGGCCTGGGCCATGGCGTTGGCATTGAAGGGCGTGCGGACACGATCGAGCAGCGCGCGCAGCTCCGGGTCGCCGACGATGCCGAAGCCGATCCGCAATCCGGCAAGCCCGAACGCCTTGGAAAAGGTTCGAAGCACGATCCAGGGCCGGTCGCGTCGGCTTAGGTAAGGCAGGGACGACGTATAGTCGTCGCCCTCGGCATATTCCGCATAGGCTTCATCGATGACGATCAGTGTCTCGTCGCTCACCGCATCCAGAACCCTCGACAGATCGCCGCCGGAGAGCCAGCTGCCGACCGGGTTCATCGGGTTCGAGAACAGCAGCATGCGGGGCCGTTCGCGCACCGCCTCGACCAGCGCGTCGACATTGATGGTGAGATCGTCGTCGACGGCAACGCGTTTGACGGTCGCGCCCATCAGCGTCGCATAGTCCTCATGCAGCGAGAACGACGGATAGAGCGTGACGACGGCGTCGCCTAGCCGCAACACGGCCCGGCTGATGACGGAGAGAAGGTCTTCGGAACCGTTGCCTAGGATAATCTGGTCCTCGGTGACGGCATATTTGTCGGCGATCGCCTGGCGCAGCTTGCGTCCGGCAGGGTCCGGATAGAGGCGGAACATCTCGGACCCGGCATGCATCGTCGTGGCCAGCGACGGGCTTGGCCCGAGCGGGTTTTCGTTCGAACCTAGTTTGGCGATCCTGGCCGGCGCGTATCGTTGTTGCACCTCGTCAATGGTCAGCCCGGAATTGTAGGGCGAAAGGCGGTTGACTTCGGTGCGAACCATATCCGAGGCTTTCGACACGGGCGGGCTCCTCTGCGGCGGATTTCGTCATCAGTACCGCAGCTGAAATAGTTTGTATATGCTTGTATATGTAACTTGATCTGATAGTCTCCAAACTGATGCCGAAGCCGACACCGACCAGGAGGATCACATGCGCAATGCTTCTCTCTTCGATCTCTCCGGCAGGAAGGCGCTTGTCACCGGCGCCAGTCGCGGCATCGGGCGCAGCATCGCCGAAGCGCTGAGCGCGGCCGGTGCCGACGTTGCGGTCACGGCGCGCAGCCTCGCTTCGCTGGAGGACACCGTGGCAGCCATCCGCGCCGCCGGCGGGGTGGCGCATGCCATCGCGCTCGACGTCACCGATGTCGGCCGCTGCCGCGCAGCCACCGACGAGGCGGCCGGCCTGCTTGGCGGCCTCGACATTCTCGTCAACAATGCCGGCGTGGAAGAGGTTCGGCCCTCGCTCGATGTCGACGAGGCGCTGTGGGACAGGATCGTCGACACGAATCTCAAGGGAGCGTTCTTCTGCGCCCAGGCCGCCGCGCGGCAGATGCGCGACGCCGGCCGGTCCGGCACCATCATCAATCTTTGTTCGCTGACATCTGAAGTCGGAATCCCCACGGCGGTGCCGTATGGCTCGTCTAAGTCAGGCCTGCTCGGCATGACCCGCGCCCTTGCGGCGGAGTGGGCGGAGCTTGGCATAAGGGTCAACGCCATCGCGCCGGGCTATTTTAGGACGGCGATGACTGACGTTTTCTACAGCAACGAGGCATGGCAGCACTCCATGCTGGCCAAGATCCCGCAGCGGCGTTTCGGCGACCTGCACGATCTGCACGGCATCGCGGTGTTTCTCGCTTCGGATGCCGCGGCCTACATAACCGGCCAGTCCATCCCGGTCGATGGCGGCTTTCTCGCCTCGATCTGATGTGCGGTTTGTCTCGGCAGTTTCGACCGGAAGGATGATGGAAAAATTGCTGGCGACCATCATACATACATGTATATGCTTTTGCCCGAGTGAAGCCTCTCGATGGCTTTGATCCTTGTCCCGGGTCGACCTGTCGGCCTGCAGAACTATGGCCGACCAACGTCAGCCGTCATTGCGTTCCAAGAGTTCCAGGAGAACGAGCAAACCATGTCCGAGATCAGCTTCCACGATTTGTCATCCATCGATGCCGACCAGCGCGCCAGTCTGCTGAAGCGCGCCGAGGCCGATCTGACGGTCTTCGTCGAGAAGGTCCGGCCGATCATCCAGGCCGTCAAGGACGAAGGCGACGCCGCCTTGATCCGGTTTGCCAGGGAACTCGACAAGGCCGATGTCGCCGAGGGCGAACTGCAAGTGTCGGAAGCCGAGTTCGACGCGGCGTTCGACAAGGTCGAAAAGGATGTCGTCGAGAGCATCCAGTTCGGCATCGACAACATCAGGCATTTTCATGAGGAGCAGAAGCCGGAAACGATGTGGCTCAAGGAAGTCCGGCCGGGCGCCTATGCCGGCGACAGGTACACGCCGATCGCTTCCGTTGCGCTCTACGTGCCGCGCGGTAAGGGCGCCTTTCCGTCGGTGACGATGATGACGTCGGTGCCGGCGGTGATTGCCGGCGTGCCGCAGATCGCTATCGTGACGCCGCCGACATCGGATGGGTCGGTGGATGCGGCAACGCTCGTCGCCGCGCGCCTCGCTGGCGTGGGGACCGTCTACAAATGCGGCGGCGCGCAAGCGGTCGCCGCCGTCGCCTACGGCACGGAAACGGTGAAGCCCGCGCTCAAGATCGTCGGCCCCGGCAGCCCGTGGGTGGTGGCGGCCAAGAGCGTGTTGTCATCGGTCATCAACACAGGCCTTCCAGCCGGTCCGTCGGAAGCGATCATCTTTGCCGATGACAGCGTCGACGGCGGCCTTGCCGCGCTCGACCTGTTGATCGAAGCCGAGCACGGGCCGGATTCCTCGGCCTATCTGGTGACGCACAGCCGCAAGGTTGCGGAAGCCGCTTTGGCTGCACTTCCAGAACATTGGTCGCGGATGACCGAGCAGCGTGTGGAGTTCTCGCGCGCGGTGCTGACCGGCAAGCGCGGCGGCATCGTGCTGACGGCGTCGCTGGAAGACAGCTACCGCTTCATCAACGACTATGCCCCAGAACATCTCGAGATCCTGTCGAAGGAGCCGTTCGCGCATCTCGGCCGCATCACCGAGGCGGCTGAAATCCTCATGGGTCCGCACACGCCGGTGACACTTGCCAACTTCGTCCTCGGACCCAATGCGGTGCTGCCGACCAGCCGCTGGGCGCGAACCTACGGGCCGCTTTCGGTGACGGATTTCGTCAAGCGCTCGTCGGTCGGCTATGTCACCTCTACGGCCTATCCGGAACTCGCCCTGCACGCCCGCAGGCTCGCCCGCTACGAGGGCTTCAGCTCGCATGAGAACGCGGTCTCGGAAATCCGCGACCGCTATCTCGCCGGCTGAGCGGAAACGATCGCGATGAAGGCTGCTCGACTTTATGGACCTGGTGACCTGCGCGTCGAGGATGTTGCCACGCCGGGCGCGCCGGATGCCGGCTGGGTGAAGCTCAGGGTCGACGCCGCCGGCATTTGCGGTTCGGACCTGCACAATTTCCGCACGGGACAGTGGATAAGTCGGTCGCCTTCGACGGCCGGCCATGAGGTGACCGGCACGGTGACCGCCATCGGCGCGGGCGTCGATAGCGTCGCCGTCGGCGACAGGGTGGTTGCCGATTCCCGGTTCTGGTGCGGAGACTGCGGGCAATGTCATGCCGGCAGGCGGCATCTCTGCGCGTCGCTGGGCTTCGTGGGTGAGATCTGCGACGGCGGCTTTGCCGAACAGGCGGTGTTGCCCGCACGGCTTTTGCATATCATCGATGCCGGGCTCGACGAGCGGGTCGCGGCGATGGCCGAACCGCTCGCGGTGGCGCTGCACGCGGTGCGGCGCCTGCCGAAAACGGCCGGCTCCGTGCTGGTCGTCGGCTGCGGGCCTATCGGCGGTCTTGCCGCGCTGCTGCTCTCTCGAACCTTCGCCGGCACCGTGCTCGTTGCCGACCGCAACCAGAGCCGCTGCGCCCGGGTGGCGCGGGTGACGGGTGCCACGATTGTCGATCTGAACCGGGATGCCATTGCCGCCGCAACCGCCAATGCCCCGCTGCTCGCGGCCATTGAGGCGACCGGCAGCGTCGCGGCGCTCAATCAGTTGCTCGGCGTTCTCGATCCCGGCGGCACGATCGCCATGGTCGGCATCTTCCATGACCGTCTCGACATCGATCCCAACACGCTGGTCGAACGCGAAATCGGGTTGCTGGGATGCCATGCCTTTGCCGACGAACTGCCCGAGGCGGTGCGGATGCTGGGTGAACTCGGCGAACCGCTGCTGGCGTTGATCGACCAAGAGATCGGCCTGGATGAGATTCCCGCCGCCTATCAGCGGCTGTTGGCGGGGCAAAGCGATGGCTTGAAAACAATCATCCGCATGCGGCAACCTGTCGAGCAGTCGTGATTTCCGATAAATCGCCGGAAAGGACTTTTGAAATGATCACTTTGCCCGACACGGCCAGCCCTCTCTACGAGAAGGTGAAGGACTACATCCTGGCGAACATCGGAACGGGCCGGTGGGGCAAGGATCGCAAGCTGCCGTCCGAGAATGAGTTGGTGGCTTCACTCGGCGTGTCGCGGATGACGGTTCACCGGGCCCTCAGAGAGTTGACCTCGGCGGGGTTCCTGATCCGTCTGCAAGGTGTGGGCACCTTCATCGCGCCACCACGGCCGCAATCGACGCTGATCGAGATCAACAACATCGCAGCCGAGATCGTCGAGCGCGGCAACAGGCATCGCTCCGAAGTCCTCGTCCTAGAAACCATCATGCCGACAAAGGAGCTGGCGCTGTCGTTCGAGTTCGCAAAGCGTGTCTCGATCTATCATTCCGTCGTCGTCAATTTCGAGAACGATTTGCCGGTGCAGCTCGAAGAGCGCTTCGTCAATCCGAGCCTCATCCCCGACTATGACAAGCAGGATTTTTCGAAGACGGCGACCTATGACTACCTCATGCAGAAAACCCCGGTGACCGAGGTCGAGCACATCATCTCGGCGATCCCCGCGGATGCCGAGACGGCGCGGCATCTGGGCATCGATGTCGGCGCCTGCTGCCTTTTCCTGCACCGCCGGACATGGACAGGCGCGGTGGTGGCGACGATCAGCAAGCTGACTTATGCCGGCAGCCGCTACTCGCTCGGCAGCCGCTATTCCCCCTCCAAAAACAACTGACGGCAATGCTGCGAATGCAAGCCGGAGAGGTTTCGTTATCAATGTATATACATGTACTGATGAAGGTAGCTTCGCCCTCGGGGAATGACCCGGCCAGAGGGAACGGTATATGACGCAGACACCCAGCCGCACGGCGCGGATCCGGGCGCTCGCGCAGCATGATGTTGCCGAGGCGCAGAGCGCTCTGGCGGCGCTGCTGGGCGATCTGTTCGCGATGCGCCCCTGCAACGTCCGCATCAACTTCGACAAATACAGCCTCAATTCGTTGAACGGCTTCTTCGAAGACGACGGCAAGGCCTACTTCTTCAAGTTCCATCAGGAGGAGCGGGAAGAGGCGATGACGGGCGAGTATTACCGCGCCGAGATCCTGTCGCGCGCCGGCCTGCCGGTCGACCAGCCGGTGCATATGTCGGCCCAGCCCGGCGAGCAGATCCTTGTCTATCGCCGCCGCACGGATCCGAGGTTTTCGGATGTGCTGTTCGCGCTCGATGCGCAGGACGATGCCGGCAAACGGCAAGAAGCCGTTCTTGCCGAGCGCGACCTGTCGGCCAGGCTGCTCAAGGTCTATCTCGAGACGCTGCATCCGGTAACCGTCGAGGAGGTGACGGCGGAGCCGATCCACAGGCTGTTTCATGAGCGGCTGATCGATGCCGAGACACGCTTGTCGCCAGGCGGCCGGCTGGCCGATTTCTATATCGGCAAGCCGTTTGCCTTTCCCGGTTTGGAGCTGAATTGGGATCGGTTTTCCCGGCTGAAATTCGTCATCAACGGCCAGCAGTACACCGACAGCGTCGGTGAGCTCTTCGACGCCGCCGCAATGCGCTTGCGGCCGGGCCGGCTTGCCGACGCAGGCGGCGTGGTCGCGCATGGCGACGCCCACAACGCCAATGTCTGGTACACGGCGAAGTCGGGGAGGGCGGAGCTGTCCTTCTTCGATCCCGCCTTTGCCGGCTCGCATATCCCGACGCTGCTGGCGGAGGTGAAGGCGACGTTCCACAACATCTTCGCCCATCCGTTCTGGCTCTATGATCCGGCGACCGCGACCGAGGCTTTTCGTGCCCAGGCGCGGCTGGAGGGGAACCTGCTCCATGTCGACACGGATTGGGACCTGAGCCCTGTCCGCCGCGACCTGCTGGAGATCAAGGCGACAGCGCTGTGGCGGCCATTGCTGCTGGAACTCAAACGGCGCTGCATGCTGCCGGCCGATTGGCGGGCGGTGCTGCGGGCCGGTCTTTTCCTGTCGCCGACGCTGGTCATGAACCTGCGCGCCGGCGCGCGCAGCCACACGCCGGTCTCCTCCCTCATTGCCTTTTCAGTCGCGGTCATGGTCGGCAGCGAACCTGTTGCCGGAACCGATCGGGTGACCGGTTTCCTCGACCGGATCGATCCGGAACAAGCGTGAGTCATCGTCGCGATAGGGCAGGCGGATATGCCCCGCCAGTGTGAAAAATTGAGTCTTTCCAACTTGTATATGCATGTATGTATTTTAGCCTTGACATCCGCTCCCGCTGACGCTGAAATATCCTCGCACTTCACCATGAAGTGGCAGGTAAGACGCCGAGGCACAGTGCCGCAAGAGCAGAAACCCGCAGTCTCACCAGACCGGCTACCTGGGTTAGAAAAAGCGGTCTGATCATCAAGGGGAACAAAGATGATGCGTAACCTAACAGGACAATTTCGCGCGCTTGTGATGGCCGCCGCCATCGGGCTCGCCGCTGCCCCGGCAGCCTACGCGGCCGATACGGCCATTCCCACCACGCCCGAGACGGGATCGTTCAAGATCGGCATCGAACCCTGGCTTGGCTATGGCCAGTGGCATGTCGCTGAGGCCAAGGGCCTGTTCAAGACAAACGGGCTGACGGACGTCCAGATCGTCAACTTCGCCGAGGACAAGGACATCAATGCAGCCCTTGCAAGCGGCCAGCTCGACGCCGCCAACATCGCCACCCACACGGCGATGGGCATGGTGGCGGCCGGCCTGCCGGTGAAGATCGTGCTGCTGCTCGACGTCTCCATGACCGCCGACGCCATCATCGCCGGCAAGGACGTCACCTCCATCGCGGACCTCAAGGGCAAGCAGGTGGCCTTCGAGGAAGGCACGACGAGCGACATCCTGCTCAAATACGCGCTCGCCAGGAACGGCATGTCGATCGACGACGTGAAGCCGGTTCCGATGCCGGCCTCCGACGCCGGCAGCGCCTTGATCGCCGGCCAGGTGCCGGTCGCGGTGACCTATGAACCGTACCTCACCGTCGCCATGGCGCAGAACAAGGATCTCAAGCTGCTGTTCACCGCCGGCGAGGATCCCGGCCTGATCAGCGACGTGCTGGTGGTGCGTGACGAGGTGATCAAGTCGCGACCCGGCCAGGTGCTGGCCATGATCAAGAGCTGGGACGCAGCGCTCAAGGACTACAATGCCGACACGCCCGGTGGGCGCGCCATCATCGCCAAGGCTGTCGGTTCGGACGTCAAGGACCTCAACACCGCCTTTGACGGCGTGCGCTACTACTCACTCGCCGAAAACAAGACGGCGCTGACAGGCGACTTCACCACCAAGACCTTCGCCGATGTCGAAGCCGCCGCCAAGAACGCCAAGCTGCTGCAGGCCGATGTGACGCCGGAGCAGATGATCGACCCGTCCTTCGTCAAGGCGGCGGAATGACCAAGGCCGGATCGCGGTGGTGACACAGATGTCCGGGGAGCATCCCACGGAAACAGGCTCGGCGCACTCCGCGCCAGGCCTCATCGCGAAGCCGGTGAGGCGCCGCCGATCCTCCGGGATCGGCGTGCCCATCGCCAGGTCGCGCTTCCTGATCATCGCGGTTTCTGTCTTTGTCGGGCTTGGCCTTGCCTGGTGGGCGGCGACCGGACTGGGGTTGGTAAAGCCGATCTTCCTGCCGTCGCCGGGCAGCGTCGCGACGCAGATCGCCAAGCTCGCGACCGACGGCACGTTGTGGCTGGACCTCAAAGCCTCGATGTATCGCATTTCCATCGGCTTCCTCATCGCCTCGGCACTGTCGATACCGATTGGCGTGCTGATCGGCAGTTTCCGCTCCTGGGAAGCGGCCATCGAGCCGCTGGTGGATTTCATCCGCTACATGCCGGTCGTCGCTTTCGTGCCGCTTTCCATCCTGTGGGCGGGCACCGGCGATTCGCAGAAGTTCCTGATCATCTTCATCGGCACCTTCTTCCAGCAGGTGCTGATGATCATGGACAATGTGAAACGGGTTCCCGCCGATTTCATCGGCCTTGGGCGCACGCTTGGCCTGCCGGATCGCAAGATCCTGACGCGCATCGTCGTGCCCAGCGCCTTGCCGGGTATCTGGGATACGCTGCGCATCAGCCTGGGCTGGGCATGGACCTGGCTGGTGCTGGCCGAACTTGTCGCCGCGACATCGGGGCTCGGTTATCGCATCACCGTGTCGCAGCGCTATTTCCAGACCAACACCATCATCGGCTACATCCTGCTGCTTGGCCTGCTCGGCCTCATCACCGACCAGGTGATGAAGGCGCTGGAAAAGGTGCTGTTCAAGCAAGAGGGCCGCTCGCAATGAGGTCCAGCCGATGAGCCCTCCCAAATTGCGGATCGCCGGCCTGCACAAGAGTTTCGGCACCGGCGAGCGGCGCACGGAAGTGCTGCGCGACATCAACCTGGATCTTGCCGACAACGAGTTTGTCTCCCTGGTCGGCACGTCAGGTTGCGGCAAGAGCACGCTGCTGTCGATCGTGGCCGGACTGCAGGACTTCGACGCCGGCGATCTCAGCATCGATGACGCGCCGATCCTGCAGCCGGGCCTCGACCGTGGCGTCGTCTTCCAGTCCTACACGCTGCTTCCCTGGCTGACGGCGCGGCAGAACATCGAGTTTGCCCTCAAGGCCGCCGGTTACGATCGCCCGACCTGCCGCAGGATCGCGCTGGAGCATCTCGAACTCGTCAAGCTGTCCGACTGCGCCGACCGCTATCCGGCCGAACTCTCGGGCGGCATGAAACAGCGCGTCGCCATCGCGCGTGCGCTTTCCTATCGGCCCAAGATGCTGTTGATGGACGAGCCCTTCGGCGCCCTCGATGCCTTGACCCGGCATCAAATGCAGGAACTTCTGACCCAGATCTGGGAGGAACACAGGTTGACCGTCCTGTTTGTCACCCATGACGTGGAGGAGGCCGTCTATCTGTCGGACCGCATCGTTGTCATGGGCATCGGCCCGGGACGCATCACGCAGACCTTCAACGTCGATATCGAGCGCCCGCGCCGCGAAGAGGTGATGGAAAGCCCTGCATTCATGGATCTGCAACGCGGCGTGCACAAGGCCATCCGCGAGGGTTCAAAACGCCCCGAAATGGCCTAGGCGCCTGCGGTCGTTTGCAGGCCCAATCACGTCGCCTTGCCGACCGACGCGTCCAGTTGCAGCTCGCCTTCCGAAATATCGTCGAACGAGGCGTAGTTCATATTGTAGAGGCGGGCGTAGAGGCCTTTTCTTGCCATCAGCTGTTCATGGTTGCCGCTTTCGACGATCTCGCCGTTCTGCAAGACGATGATGCGGTCGGCGCCGCGGATGGTGGCTAGGCGGTGGGCGATGACCAGCCCGGTACGGCCTTCCAGCAGGGTGATCAGTGCCTTCTGGATCAGCATCTCGGTGTAGGAATCGATGCTGGCGGTGGCTTCGTCGAGCACGAGGATCTTTGCATCCGCCACCAATGCGCGCGCAAAACTGATCAGCTGGCGCTGGCCGAGCGAGAGGTTGCCGCCGCGCTGCTCGAGTTCGGTGTCGTAGCCGTCGGGCAGGTTCTCGATGAAGTCGTGCGCGCCGACGGCCTGTGCGGCGCGGACCACCTCTTCGCGGCTGGCTGATGTCTTGTGGTAGCGGATGTTTTCCAGCACCGAGCCGGAAAACAGGAACGGCTCTTGCAGCACCATGGCGACCTGATCGCCGAGCGAATCCTGGGTCAGGTCACGCACATCATGGCCGCCGACCAGGACCTCACCCGACCAGACATCGTAGAAGCGGTGCACCAGCGCCATTGAGCTCGACTTGCCCGATCCTGTCGGGCCGACCAGGGCCACGGTCTCGCCCGGATTGACGCGAAACGAGATGTTCTTCAGCACCGGCTGGTTCGGCCTATAGCCGAAGGTGACGTTCCTGAACTCGACCGAGCCGTCCATATCGCGCGACAACGCGATAGCACCTTGCCTGTCGCTGACGTCCACCGGCACGTCGAGCACTTCGGAGATGCGCTGGCCGGAAGCCATGGCGCGTTGCATGACGCTGTACTGCATGGTGAGCGAGCGGATCGGGTCGAAGAAGCGCTGGATGTAGAACAGAAACGCCACCATGACGCCGATGTCGAGGCTGTGCGACAGCACCATCGAACCGCCGACGACGATGACCGTCGCCATGGCGATGCCGGTCAGCGTGTCGACGATCGGCACCATTACCTGCGCGTATTTCGCCGAGGTCAGATGGGCATTGAGATTGGCCAGAACCTTCTCGTCGTAGAGGTCGAAATTGACGTGCTGGCGTTCCAGGCTCTGCACCGTGCGCACGCCATGGATGCCTTCGGCCAGCGCGCCGTTGGCGATCGAATTGGTCTCGTGCGCGGCCATGAAGGCGACCTTGGCGCGCGGCAGCCAGAACAGGCGCACGATGAACAGCACCGGCATGGTCGACAGCGTCAGCAAGCCGAGCCGGAAATCGAGCCAGAGCAGGACGCTAACGATGCCGAACAACAGCACGATGTCGCCCACCGACATGACCGACGTCTCGAGGAACTCCTGCATCGAATTGACGTCGCCCTGCAGGCGCGACATCAGCCGGCCGACCTCGGTCTTGTCCATGAAGCTCAGCGAGACACGCTGCAGATGGCTGAACATGGCGCGGCGCAGGTCGGACAGCACGTTTTCGGCCACCTTGCCGACGACGCTTTCCTGCACGTAGCTGGCGGCATAGTTGATGAGGATGATCACGGCGAAAGCGCCGGTCGCGGCGATCATCACCGACTGGTCGAGCCTGCCCGCCGTCATGCCGTGGTCGATGGCGTAGCGGATGACCAGCGGGATCGCCAATTGCGTCAGCGTGAACACCAGCACGGCGGCGACCGAGATGAAAATCCGGCTCTGATACGGCTTCACGAAGCTCCAGATGCGCCTGACGATGCGCGGATCGTAGGCCTTGCCGAAAACCTCTTCCTCGTCGCGATGCGAGCCGACGACAGCCTTGGTCGGCCGGCCGCTGGTGTCTTCCTTGTCGTCGTCGCTCTGTGTCGACATCATGCGGCTCCCATGGCCGCAGGCCGGTCGTCTTCCGGTCGCAGCTGCAGGTCGTACAGCGCGCGATAGCGTCCACCCAGCGCCAGCAACTCCTCATGCGTGCCGCGTTCGACGATCCGGCCGCCCTCGACGAACAGGATCTGGTCGGCATGCATCAGCGAACTCAGCCGGTGCGAGATGATCAGCGTGACGCGATCCTTGGCGAAGCGCTTCATGGCCGCCCGGATGCGCTGCTCGGTGCCGGCGTCGATGGCCGCGGTCGAATCGTCGAAGACCAGCACCGATGGCCGTAGCATCAGGCTGCGAGCGATGGTCAGGCGCTGCCGCTGGCCGCCGGAAAGCGAGGCGCCGCGTTCGCCGACGACCGTGGTGTAACCCGCCGGGAGCCCGATGATGTAGTTGTGCAGCTGGGCGTACTCGGCGGCCTGTCCGATGCGGGTCTCGCGCGCCCAGGGATTGCCGTAGGCGATGTTGTTCTCGATCGAGGTGGTGAACAGGAACGCGTCCTGCTGCACGACGCCGACGGCCTTGCGCAGCGATTGCAGCGTCACCTCGCGGATGTCCTGGCCGTCAATGGTGATCTTGCCCGAGGTGACGTCGTAGAAGCGCGGGATCAGGTGCGCGATGGTCGACTTGCCGCTGCCCGGCGGGCCGACAAGGCCGATGGTCTCGCCGGACCTCGCCTCGAAGGAGATGCCGGACAGCGTCGGGCGGTCGCCCGCGCCCTCATAGCGGAAGCCGACATTGTCGAAGCGCAGCACGCCGTCGGCGACGACGAGGTCCTTGGCGCCGGGCGCGTCCTCGATGTCTAGCTCGGCATCGAGCAGTTCGAACAGGCGGGTGCCGCAGGTCGAGGCGCGCGCGAAGGAATTGACCATCAGGCCGAGCTGGCGCACCGGCATCTGCAGGATGGTCATGAAGGTGAGGAACTGGGCCAGCGTGCCGACGCTGATCTGGCCTGCGATCACCTTCTGGCCGCCGAACCAGAGCACCAGGCCCATGGCGGCCAGGAACGAGAAGTTCATGGCGCTGGTGTTCGAGACGCGGATGTCGACGCGCTGATTGGCAAGCTCCAGCGCCGACAGCTTGGCGCGGTCGAATTTTTCCAGCTCATGCCGCTGTGCCGCGAAGGCCCGCACGACGCGGATGCCGCCGAGATTCTCATCCATCACCCGGCTCAGCACCGAGAGGCGCTCCTGCAAAGTCAGCCAGGTGCTGCGCAACGCCAGCTGGGTGACCGAGGACCGCCAGGCGACGAACGGCACAAAACTTAGGCTGAGCAGCCCGAGCACGAGATCGGTGCTGATCAGGAGATAGGCGCCGACGCCGATCAGCACGCCGAGCAGCACGACGCGCAGGATGCCGGTGGAAAAGAACATGCGCACGCCGTCGAGATCGAGCAGGCCGAGCGTGATGAGATCGCCGGTATGGACCCTGTCGTGGTAGGCGAAGCTCAGGCGCTGGATCTTCTCATAGAAAGCCAGGCGCAGTTCATAGCCGGTGCGGTGGCCGACGGCCTCGCCATAGTAGTTCTGCGCCATGGTGAAGAGGCCGCGCAGGATGCTGACGACGAGCAGCGTCAGCGCCGTGTTCCACAGCGCTTGTTCCGCGGCAGCACCGGCGCCCGCGGCCATCACGCCCTGCGCCTGGTCGATGGCGCGTCCCAGCAGGCGCGGGATGAAAAGCTGCAGCGTCGCCGCGATGAAGGTCGAGACGATGGTGATGGCGACCTGCCAGGGATGGCGCAGCGTCATGCGCACGATGCGGAGCAAGGTGCTGAGGCCCTTGCCCCAGGAGGCTTCCGCCACATGGGCAAACGATTTGCCGCGCTCCGGCGCGCCGCCGATTGCTTGCGTGTTCAAGGAAAATATCCAAGCCAATCCGGGCGTTAGCCCGGACTAATAAAGCAGACTCAATTCAGATGGGGCGATGTTACGCGTGTCCGAGTTGACCCTTCAAGAGCCAATTCTGACATCGCACTGTACCTGAACGGAAAGATGCTGCTCTGCGGACCTTCGGACTGCTGTCGAGCCGCTCAAAAACCCTGGCCGTGCCGCCAGCACGCGATCCGGTGGCCGGCCGCAACCTCTGTGGCCGGCGGTTCCGCCTTTCGGCAGTCGGGCAGAACCAGGGGGCAGCGGTCGGCAAAGGAGCATCCCGTGTTCGGGCTGTCGGCTGCCTCGATCTCGGCTGGAGCGAATGGTTTCGGCTCGGCCGCATCGGAGGACGCGGCCAGCAGCAGGGCCGTATAGGGGTGATTGGGGCCTTGGAAAATCTGGTCGGAGGAACCGGTTTCGACGAGGTGGCCGCGATAGAGCACGCCGATCCTGTCGGCCATGTAGCGCACCACCCTGAGGTCGTGGCTGATGAACAGATAGGTCGTGTCCTTGTCGCGCTGCAGGTCGTTGAGCAGGTTGAGGACCGTCGCCTGGACGGAGACGTCGAGCGCCGAAGTGGGTTCGTCGAGCACGACGACCTTCGGCACGCCGGCGAAGGCGCGCGCTATGGCCGCCCGTTGCCGCTGGCCGCCGGACAGCGATCGCGATTTCTGTTCGGCCGTGATGCCGGCGAGGCGAACCGAGGCCAGCAGGTCGCTGACGCGCGCTCTCACCTCGCTCCGGCGCAGGCCGGCGAGCCGGCGCAGTGGGCGGCCGAGGATCCTGCCGATCCGCTGGCGCGGATTGAGCGTGCGGTCCGGCGACTGGAAGACCATCTGCACATCACGGCGTTCGGCAAGGTTTCTCTTCTCGACGCGTGGCGCGACCGTTCTGCCGAACAGTTCGACCGACCCGGCATCAGGCGTCTGCAGGCCGGTGACGATCCGTGCCAGGGTCGACTTGCCGGAACCGGACTCGCCGATCAGCCCGAAGGTTTCGCCCTGGCAGATGTCGAGATCGACGTGGTGCAGCACTGGCTGGCTGCCGAAGGCATGGCTTATGCCCTTGCAGGCGATCGCGATCCGGCGTTCTTTCGGCGCGCCGGCGTCTTCATCCTGGACAGCCGGGTGCGGTGGCAGGTCGGGTCTATCGGTCTCCGCCAGCCTTCCATCCCGCTTGGTGTAGTTGATGGCCGGGATCGAGGCGATGAGCGCCTTTGTGTAGGCATGAGAAGGATTGTCGAAGACATCGCCGGCGGCGCCGCTTTCGACCACGGCTCCCGCCTGCATCACCGCCACCCGGTCGCAGGAGCGGCGGATCATGTTGATGTCGTGGCTGATCAAAAGGATGCTGGTTTTGTGATCCTTGCGGAGGTCATGCAGGATGGCGATGATCTCGGACTGGACGCTGGCGTCGAGCGCCGTCGTCGGCTCGTCCAGCACCAGCAGCGACGGGTCGAGCGCAATGGCGATGGCAATGTTGGCGCGCTGCTGCATGCCGCCGGAGAGTTCGTGCGGATAGAGCCCCAGCACACGCTCCGGATGGCTGACGCGGACACGGCCGAGCAGTTCGGCGGCACGCTCGCGCGCCTCGTCGAGGCGCACCGGGCGGTGCCGCATGATCGTCTCGGTGATCTGGCGGCCGATCGTCATGCTTGGATTGAGGGCAGCACCGGGATGCTGGTAGACGGCGGCGATGTGATTTCCCCTGAGCTGGCGCAGCTGCTCGGCGGAAAGGTCGCGGATTTCCCGACCCTGGAATTCCAGCGCTGACGCCGCGAGGCGGGCGTTCTTCGGCAGATAGCGCAGTATGGCGAGCGCCACCGAGCTTTTGCCAGATCCCGACTCGCCGACCAGGCCGAGCGCTTCGCCTTCGCCGATGTGCAGCGACACGCCGCTGACGGCGGGATGCGATCCCTTGCGCCCGTCATAGGCGATGGACAGCTGGTCTACGTTCAGAACCGAGGAGGACATGGGGACTTGAAACCACTTTCTTCCAGCGCTGCCATCGAGGGCAATCGCTTCCGCTTTCGCAATGCATTATCTCTATAAAATTACTCGGATTAAGCCGGAGCGCAATCTACCTTTCTCGGATCAGCAGAGATTGTCGCCGCTTGCCGAGGCAGCGCGACGGTCTCCGGAGCAGATCTGGAAGGAGGCCGGCATGGCTCGAGACCACATGATCCTCAGCGCATTTTTCTTCAACCCGCAGGGCGATCATCGGATGTCGTGGCGCCATCCGCGGGCGCCGGGCCGGGAAGTGCTGGACTTCGAATTCTATCGCGATCTCGTGCAGGCGGCCGAGCGCGCCAGGATCGACACGATCTTCGTCGCCGATCACGTTTCGATCTGGGATTCGGTCAAGAGCGGCGTCGCCCACTACGCCAATGCCCGCCTCGAACCGCTGACGCTGTTGTCGGCGCTGGCCGGTGTGACCAAGCATATCGGCCTGATCACCACGGCGTCGAGCTCCTACAGCGAGCCCTACAATGTGGCGCGCATGTTTGCCTCGCTCGACCACATCAGCAAGGGCAGGGCGTCGTGGAACGTCGTCACCTCGGCCATGGACGAGGAAGCGCGCAATTTCGGCCGCGACGGCAATATCGAACATGCATTCCGCTACGAGCGCGCGGCCGAATTCCTCGATATCGTCAAGGCGCTGTGGGACAGCTGGGAAGACGAGGCGCTGCTGATCGACAAGGCGTCAGGCTATTTCGCCGACCCCGACAAGGTCCATCCCATCGATCACAAGGGCAAGCACTTCAGGGTGCGCGGGCCGCTCAACGTCTCGCGGTCGCCACAGGGCCATCCGCTGATCGTCCAGGCGGGCTCCTCAGAGGACGGCAAGAACTTCGCCACCGCCCAGGCCGATGCGCACTTCGCCATCTACAGCACCAAGGAGGATGGCATCAAATATCGTCAGGATATCAACGAGCGTCTCGCCCGCCACGGCAGGCGGCCGGAGAGTTTCAAGATCCTGCCCGGCATCCTGCCGATCGTCGCGGCTTCAGAGGCGGAAGGCCGGGAAAGGCAGGAGTATCTGCAGACCTTGCTCCCCGATCAGGTTGGCATCGACCTTCTGTCCAGCTGGAGCGGGCTGGACCTGTCGGTGTTCCCGCCGGACGGGCCGCTGCCGCCGCTGCCGGACGAAAGCACCTTCAATGGCGGGCGCACCTCGCTCAACCGCGTCAAGCAGTGGGCGAAGCAGAATCTCAGCCTGCGCGAGATCGCCCGCAAGCTCGCCAACAGCGGTTCGGTGCCGACCGTCGCCGGCACGCCGGTACAGATCGCCGACCAGTTGCAGGACTGGTTCGTGTCGGGTGCCGCCGACGGCTTCAACCTGATGTTCCCGCTGCTGCCCGAGGATTGGGTGAACTTCGCCGAACAGGTGGTGCCGGAGCTGCAGCGCCGCGGCGTATTCCCGACCGAATACGCGCCGGGAACGTTGCGCGACCGCTTCGGCCTGGCGCGGCCCGCCAACCGCTTCGCCGAGCAGCGCGACAATGCGCGCGCCGTGTCCTGACCGGGAGAACAATCATGACCATCGCACCGAGATTGCAGCCGCGCGAAGCCACCGCTCCGCGGCTCGTCAATGTCCTGCACAGCCCCAAGCGCGTGCGCGTCAAATTCGGCGGCCGCACCATCGCCGACAGCCGCAATGTGCTGGTGCTGCGCTCCAACCATTTCCTGCCGATCTACTTCTTCCCGCCGTCAGCGGTCGACCCATCGGTGCTGAAACCCTCGCTGCATCGTGAGCCTCATCCGGTCGGTGGCGAGACCGCCTATTGGGACATCGACAACGGCGATAGGCGCAGTGCCAACGCCGCCTGGTCGTTCGTCTCGCCGCCGGATGAAAACCTGTCGCCCCTGGCCGGGCGCATCGCCTTCACATGGAAGGCCGTCGACCAATGGTTCGAAGAGGAAGAGGAAGTCTTCGTCCATGCGCGAGACCCGTATGCACGCATCGATGTGCTGCAAAGCTCGAGCCATGTGCAGGTCTGGTTCGATGGCGAGCCGATCGCCGACAGCCATCGTCCGGTGCTGCTGTTCGAGACGCATCTGCCGACGCGTTTCTATCTGCCCTCGGAAGACATCCGGCTGGAGCGGCTGACGGCGTCCGTCACCACGACGCGATGTCCCTACAAGGGCATCGCCTCCTACTGGTCCGGCCTGCTGAGCGACGGAACGGTGCGCCCGGACATCGCCTGGAGCTACCGGGATCCCATAGAGGAAATGCCGAAGATCAAGGGCCTCATCGCCTTCTATCCGCAGGCCGTCGACCGCATCCATCTCGACGGCGAACCCGTCGCATAGCTTTTCAATCTTCATTTCAGAGCAGGGGTTTAACATGACCAAACGCAGAGATATCGACTCACTTCGCAATCTGTCGGGGGACATCTGGAATATCGCCGTCGACGAATATCAGGGTGGCTTTCTCAAGCGCCGCGATCTCCTGAAATATGCCGCACTGCTTGGCCTGACCGGCTTTGCCGCCTCACAGGGGCTGGGAGGCGCCCGCGCCGCGGGCGCCACAGGCGGCACCGTTCGTGTCGGGCTTGGCCAGCCGACCAAGGCGATCGATCCGGTTTCGGTGACCGATCCGGCCAGCATCGGGGTGATCAGCCAGGTCGGCGAGTATCTGATCCTCGACGACCCGAAGGACGGGCTGCAGCCGAAGCTCGCTCTGTCCTGGGAAGCCGACGAGACGGCCAGCCGCTGGACCTTCAAATTGCGGCCAGGGGTGAAATTCCACGATGGCCGCGTGGTCACGGGCCGGGATGTGGTGGCGAGCTTCGAGCGGCTGGTCGATCCGGCCAGCGGCTCGTCGGCCTTGTCGGCCTACAAGGGCATCCTGTCCAAGGGCGGCGCCAAGCTGGTCGACGACGAAACCGTCGCCTTCGATCTCGATGGTCCGAACAGCAACTTCCCGTTCTATGTCTCCTCCGACGTCTACAATGCCGTCATCCTGCCGGCCGACTATGCCGGTGATTTCGAGAAGACTTTCAACGGCACCGGCCCGTTCAAGCTCGAATCCTTCCGCCCCAAGCAAGGCGCCAGCTTCGTGCGCAATGAGGATTACTGGGGCGACAAGGCGCTGCCCGACCGGGTCGAGATCAAGTTCTTCGACGACGAGCAGGCGCAGGTGCTGGCGCTGCAGGCCGGCCAGCTCGACGTCATCCCGAGCACGACGCGCCTGGAACTGGCTATTGAGGGCAATCCCAATTTCAAGCTGCTGAGCGTGCAGGCAAGCTCGCATGACCAGGTGCATCTGCGCACCGACCAGGCGCCGTTCACCGACAAGCGCATCCGCCGTGCGCTGGCGCTCACCATCGACCGCGAGGCGGTGGTCAAAGGTCTGCTGAAGGGCCGCGCCATCGTCGGCAACGACACCCCGTTCGCCCCGATCTTCCCCTCGGCCGATCCGTCGGTGCCGCAGCGCAAGCAAGACATTGCCGAGGCCAAGCGGCTGCTTGGCGAGGCGGGTGTGCCGAACGGCTTCGAGGTGACGCTGACCACCGAACGCGCCTATGACATTCCCGACTACGCGGTGATCATCCAGAACTTCGCCAAGAAGGCCGGCATCGACGTCAAGCTCAATGTCCTGCCACAGGATGCCTATTACGGCTCGGCGACCTTCGGCAGCTCGCCCTGGCTGGATTCGGTGCTCGGCATCACCGACTACGGCCATCGCGGCACGCCCGACATCTTCCTCAACGCGACGCTGAAGAGTTCGGGAGCCTGGAACGCGGCGCATTTCAACAATCCGGCCTATGATGCGCTGCTGCTCGACTACTCCAAGGCGCGTGACCTGCAGGCACAGCGCCTCGTTGCCGGCAAGATCCAGACCTTGCTGCTCGACGAGACGCCGGCGATCATCAGCTACTTCTCGCAATACAGCCGCATCGTCAGCTCGAAGGTCGAGGGCGTGCGCTTCACCGCGATCTCGCATCTGCTGCTCGACCGCGTTTCCTTCGTCCAGGCATGATCGCGACATGCTGACGGGCCGCATTCTGGCAGCGCGTGTGGGCACACTTGTCCTCACGCTATGGCTGGTCAGCATCCTGGTGTTCTTCGCCGGGCAGGTTCTGCCCGGCGATGTCGGCCGTGTGATGCTCGGGCCTTTTGCCGACGCGCAAGCGGTGGCGGAACTGAACAAGCGGCTCGGCGCGGACCAGTCGGTTCTCCTCCAGTACTGGCTCTGGTTCAGCAAAGCCGTGACCGGCGACTTCGGCACCTCGCTGTCGATGCGCGGGCCGGTGGCGCCGTTCGTGCTCGAAAGCCTCAAACGCTCCGCGGCCCTTGCCGGCATTATCTTGATCTTTCTCGTTCCGCTCGGCGTTGGCGCTGGCGTGGTTGCCGGTCTCAATGCCGGCCGCCTCATCGATCGGCTGATCGTCATGGCGGGCGTTTCCTTCGGCATCGTTCCTGATTTCGTTTCCGGCCTGATGCTTCTCATCATTTTCGGCCTGTGGCTGAACTGGTTTCCGATCTCCGGCGTTGCGCCCGATGGCGCGGGCTTCTGGACGCATGGCTACTATCTGATCCTGCCGGCGCTGCCGCTGGTGCTGAACCTTGCCGGCTATATCGCCCGGATGACGCGGGCAGGGGTGATCGAGGCGATGGCCGCCGATTACACACGCACCGCGGTCCTGAAAGGGCTCGAGCGGCGCGAGATCATCTTTCGGCACGTGCTGCGCAATGCGCTGACGCCGACCATCGCGGTGCTGGCGACGCAGACTGGATACATGCTTGGCGGGCTGGTGGTGATCGAGGCTTTGTTCGGCATCCAGGGACTGGGCAATCTGGTTCTGAACGCGGCCAAGGCCCGCGACTTCCCGATGCTCGAGGCGGGCGTGCTGGTGATGGCGGCGATCTTCGTGCTGTCGGCGGCGGCGGGTGACCTCGTGCTGGCCCTGCTCGATCCGCGGCAACGCCGCCGGACCTCGCCATGACGGATCTTGCGGAGTTTCCCGCACCGCGGCGCGCCATGGTTGGCTTTCCGGCAGTGCGCCGAATCCGCAGTGCTTTCTCCGAACTGCCCCTATCGGTCGTGGTCGGATCGCTGCTGCTGCTGTTCTGGGTCGCCTGCGCGCTGTTCGGCAACCTCTTCGTTCCATACGATCCCTATGCCGAGGATTTCCTCGCCATGTTGACGCCGCCCGATGCCGCGCACTGGTTCGGCACCGATCAGCTCGGCCGCGACGTGCTGTCCCGCATTATCGTCGGATCACGCGACATCCTGCTGGTTGCGCCGCTGGCCACACTTGCCGGCGTTGCCGCCGGCAGCATCATCGGCCTGGTGCTCGGCTATTTCGACGGCCTCACCGATGCCATCGGTGCGCGGCTGCTCGATACGCTGATGGCGTTTCCGTTCATCGTTCTCGTCACCATGACGCTGGTGGCGATCGGACCGTCGAACCTCACCGTCATCCTGGTGATCGGCATCGCCTACGCGCCGCTGGTGGCGCGCACCGTTCGCGCCGCCGTGCGCGAGCAGAAGGAGCGCGACTATGTCAGCGCCGCGCGGCTCGGCGGCGAAGGCGCTCTCGCCATCATGTTCCTGGAGATCCTGCCCAACATCCGGGAAACGATCCTGATCGAGCTGGTCACAAGGCTGGGCTACGCGTTCTTTTCGATCGCGACGCTGAGCTTTCTGGGCCTCGGCATCCAGCCGCCATCGGCCGATTGGGGGCTGGCCGTCGCCGACGGCTATGGCTTCCTGACCGGCGGCAAATGGTGGGTCGTCGTCTTCAATTCCGCGGCAATCGTCTCGCTGGTCATGGCAACGAACCTTATCGCGCAAGGCATCGGCGCCTTCGAGAATAGCGATGCATGAGCCTTGATCGGGCGCGCCGAAAAATCTCTTTTGCATTGAAGCCTGGCGCGCATCCTTATATCGCATGGCTATGAAGAAAATTGGTTTCCTGTCATTCGGGCACTGGACGCCCTCGTCGCAATCGCAAGTGCGCTCGGCTTCGGACGCGCTTTTGCAGTCCATCGACCTCGCCGTCGCCGCCGAACAGCTCGGCGCGGATGGCGCCTATTTCCGCGTGCATCATTTCGCCCGCCAGCTCGCTTCGCCGTCCCCGCTGCGGGCGGCGGTCGGCGCAAAGACCAGCCGCATCGAGATCGGCACCGCCGTGATCGACATGCGCTACGAGAATCCGCTCTACAT
>NZ_RZRQ01000650.1:0-1344 GCF_003997785.1 Mesorhizobium sp. M7D.F.Ca.US.004.01.2.1
GTCTCCAGCACGCCGGCGACGCGGGCATAGACGGCGGGCCGGTCGGTCGGGATCGGCCGCGGCTTGGCGGCGCGCAGCCGGTCAAGAGCGGCGGCGGCATCGAACGGGCCGATCTCCGCATTGGCCTTTTCGGCGGTGAAGGCGATGACGACAGGCACGCCGTTAGAGCCGGCATCGTTGATCAGCCGCTCGGCGGTGGCGACGCGCTTGCCCCAGTCGGCGGCACTGGCCCAATCATTGTCGATGACCAAGGCCAGGGCAGCACCCTCGGCCGGCAGTTTTTCGCGCGGGTTGAAGACCGGGTCGGCCAATGCGGCGACGATGAGCGCCGCCATCAGCAGCCTGAGCAGCGTCAGCCACCACGGGCTCTGCTGCGGCGTCTCCTCGCGCTTCAGCACGCGGGCGAGGATCTTCAGCGGCGGGAAGATTTCGGTCTGCGGCTTGGGCGGCGTCAGCCTGAGCAGCCACCAGATCACCGGCAGCGCCAGCAGGCCCCATAACACCATGGGGGCGCCAAAAGAGAGCGGCAGCCAGCTCATGCGACAGCCGCCTTTCCGATGGAGGGGCCATCGGCGGTCATCGCCATGTGCAGGCGCACCAGCGCATCGGAGGCCAGCCGGTCGGTGTGGTTGACGGTAAAGCTCCAGCCGAGCCGCTTGCACCAGGCGGCCAGTTCCTGGCGGCGGGCGGTGTAGAGCAGGCGATACTCGTCACCCAGCATTTCGGCGCGGCCGGCGGTCAGCTTGTCGCCGGTCTCGGGATCGGTGAATTCGGTGCGGCCGGCATAGGGAAAGGTCTCCTCGGCCGGATCGGCAACCTCGATCAGATGCGCGCGCACGCCGTGGCGGGCGAGCACGTCGAGCCAGGCCATCGTCTCCTCGACGGGATCGAGGAAATCGCTGACGACAACGATGTCGCAGAAGCGCCTGATGTCGGACAGGTCGGGTTTTGCCGGCAGTTCGCCGGCATGCATCAGCTGGGCGGCGATGCGCTCGGCGCCGTTGCGGGCGGTGAACGGATCGGTGAGGCCGGGCCAGGCTATGCGCTCGCCGCTGCGCGACAACAGTTCGGCCATGGCCAGCGCCAGCACCAGCGCGCGCGATTGCTTGGAAACGCTGGCGCCGGTCGACTTGTAAAGCATCGACGGCGAGGGGTCGGCCCATAGCCAGACCGTATGGGCGGCTTCCCATTCGCGGTCGCGCACATAGGTGTGGTCGTCGCGCGCCGAGCGGCGCCAGTCGATGCGTGAGGCGTCGCCTTCGACATAGGGCCGGAACTGCCAGAAATTCTCGCCGATGCCGCGCTTGCGGCGGCCATGCCAGCCCGCGATCACCGTGTTGACGA
>NZ_RZRQ01000651.1:0-1344 GCF_003997785.1 Mesorhizobium sp. M7D.F.Ca.US.004.01.2.1
CTCCATGACGACGTCGACAATGTCCGGCAGGTCATCGGCGTCGATTGCGTCGGTGGACACCATCAAATTACGGGCTTTGCCCATCCAGCCTCGTCCATTCTAATGTCGCAGCAATGCGATTCTTGCGAGCGAAGGTGCGGCCAAAGTCCGGAATTGTCCACCGCGCGCTGTGTGACGGAATAGCTGCGGGAATTGCCTCCGCTCCGGTCCTGGTATCGCATCAGCGGGAGCGCAACGGGCCTTTCCGATCCAGGGATGGCCTCTCAGGGGTGGTCTCTCCTTGCTTTCATGTTCAACATCCTTTATATTCCGTTCAACAGATGGAGATCCCAAGATGACCATACGTGGCGCAGCGACAGCCGCAAGCGAGGAGCGGATCGCCCACACCCGCAACCGTCTGGTGCTTGAGCAGGCGAGGGCGGTCGGCCTGCTTGGCGCGGCCAAGAACACACGCCTTTCCGGCAGGGTGCCGTCGGAATTGATCGAGGCGGCAAAGAAGCGCGCCCATGTGACCTCCGACACCGAACTGCTTGAGCTCGCCCTGTCGCGGCTGGCCCTCGAGGATGATTTTGGCGCCCGGCTCGTCGGCCGCAAGGGCAGCATCTCCGCGGACATCGATCTTGGCATTTGATCTAGGCGGCGCACTGCGGTCCCTAAAACCACAGCGGCGTAGGGCAGGGCTGGAACGGCGACCAGATTCCGCCCTGTCCTGGGCAGGTGACCAGCCGCCTGTCGGCGGCGTATTGCTCCTCGACACCAGCGTCTATCTGGATGTCCTGCAGGGACGTACGCCCGAAGCGGTCGATAACCTTCTGACGTATCGGCTCTGTCACCACTCGGCCGTCTGCCTTGCCGAGCTCAGCCACGTGTTCGGCCGGCTCGACCCGGCGCACCCGACGACGAAGTCGGTCTTGGGAGCCGTTGCGGATACGATCGAGGATATTCCGGCGCACCGGCTGCATGCACCCGACGCCACCGCTTGGGGACGCGCCGGCATGCTGGCCGGCCTGTTGTTCCGGCTGAGCCATCTGCCGAAAGGGAAGGGGCATGAACGCCGCTTCCTCAACGATGCGCTGATCTTTCACCAGGCCGGTATGGTCGGGGCGACGGTCCTGACCGGCAATGTTGGCGATTTCGATTACCTCAGCCAGCTTGTTCCGTCGGTGCGGGTGATCTTCTACCGGGCAGAGCCAGGTTTGCGCCCGCAGGCTTAAAAGCTCAGTGGGATGCACCAGCACTATCGTAGCCGTTCCAGGAAAGACCGTCGCGCTTATGGGATGGCCCGGAGGGTCGCTCGGCGTGAATTTTGGGCTTCTGCTCGACGAAAATGGCCATTTCTAACAT
>NZ_RZRQ01000652.1:0-1340 GCF_003997785.1 Mesorhizobium sp. M7D.F.Ca.US.004.01.2.1
GCCGACGCCCGCACTCTCGCTTTCGCCAACGGGCTCGACCTGGTTGAGGACGACGGGCTGCTGGAAGAGGTGTCCGGGCTGGTCGAATGGCCGGTCGTGCTGATGGGCGAGTTCGAGGAGGCTTTCCTGGCCATTCCGGCCGAGGTGATCCGGCTGACCATCCGCGCCAACCAGAAGTGCTTTGTCACGCGGCCGCAGGGTGTCGACGATGCGCTTTCCAACCGCTTCATCCTCACGGCCAACATCGAGGCCAAGGATGGCGGCAAGGAGATCGCCCACGGCAACGGCAAGGTGGTGCGCGCCCGTCTGTCCGACGCGCTTTATTTCTGGACGACCGATCAGGGCGATTTGCCTGATCTTGACCAGCTTGAAGCATCGGCGGAAAAGTTCGGGCTCGATCTGAAGAAACCGCTCGACCAGCGCATGGCCCGCCTCGACCATCTCGCCGTCACCTTTCACGCCAAGCTTGGCACGCAGGGCGAGCGGGTGGAGCGGATTGCCCGGCTTGCCGAGGAACTGGCGCCGATCGTCGGCGCCGATCCCGCACTGGCGCACCGTGCGGCTGTCTTAGCCAAGGCCGATCTCACCACTGAAGTCGTCGGCGAGTTCCCCGAGCTGCAAGGCGCAATAGGGCGCAAATATGCATTGCTGCAGGGCGAGCATGCTTCGGTCGCGGCAGCCATTGAGGAACACTACAAGCCACAAGGCCCATCCGACCGCGTACCGAGCGATCCGGTTTCGATCACCGTGGCACTTGCCGACAAGCTCGACACGCTGGCCGGCTTCTGGGCCATCGACGAAAAGCCGACCGGGTCGAAGGACCCCTATGCTTTGCGTCGAGCGGCGCTGGGTGTGGTGAGGATCATACTGGAAAACAGGATCAGGCTTTCCCTGGGTGTCGCCATTGCAGCGACGGTGGCCTCGGCGCTCGCCGCATATGAACGGTTCGGTGAGGGGGTTGAGAGCCGTGGTGTGGTCACGATGCTCGATTCCCGCATTCGCGAGTACAAGGGGGCAAGCCAGCTGTTGTCGGAAGCCGGCTTGATCTCCAGATTGTTGAAGGGCGGCTTGGCCAACGCAAATTCGGAAACCTTCGGCTCCGCCGATCAGGAACGAGAGTTCTTCGATGGCCAGCGTATGATGGAGTTGGAAGCATCGCTTTCGCCATTCGTTGCCGATCTCGTCGCCTTCTTCCACGACCGCTTGAAGGTCTACCTCCGTGACCAGGGTGCACGCCACGATCTGATTGATGCGGTCATCACACCGCAGTCCGATGACCTGCTGCAGATCGTCCGCCGCGTCGAGGCGCTGGGCTCCTTCCTCGATACAGAGGACGGCAA
>NZ_RZRQ01000653.1:0-1339 GCF_003997785.1 Mesorhizobium sp. M7D.F.Ca.US.004.01.2.1
GGTTCTGGACGGGCTCGTTTCGGGTCTGCCCAACAAGACGATCGCTTATGATCTGGGTATCAGTCCGCGCACCGTCGAGATTCATCGTGCCAATGTGATGAGCAAGATGGCCGCGGGCAGCCTGTCGCATCTCGTGCGCATGGCATTGATCGTGGAATCCAAACCCTAGCAAGCGTCCCCGAGAGACTTGCCGTCGTCTGTCGGCACTGCCTTCGACTTCCAGTAGCGCCAATGGGTCGGGCGGATATCGACGCGCACGCCAGTCCCAGCATTCTTCCAACCCTGCTGGCCCTTTATACAGGGAAATACGAGCGCATGTTCGCCATCCTCGTCGAAGACGGCGAGTTCGAGTTCGCGACCAAACGGAGCGCTCAGGATTGGCTTCCACATCTCCCCATGATCGGGGGAAGCGGCAAGCCGCGCCTTGATTTGAATCATTTTGCGAAATTGCCGCTCATGCCGCTGCCCGCGAGCGGTAAGCCTGCCTTGATCGCGATCAATGACCGCCCCCCGGCGACTGGGCCAACAGTCTGTGGGACGGCCAATAAACTCAGGAGCTCGCACATGCTGATCCGCACATTATCCGCCCTAGAATGCACGAAAATGCTGACCGCCAACCGTGTCGGCCATCTGGCGTGCGCGAAGGATGGGCAGCCCTATGTGGTGCCGGTGCACTATGCGCACGCCGACAACCACCTCTACGCGTTTTCCATGCCCGGCAAGAAGATCGACTGGATGCGCGCCAATCCACTGGTGTCCGTCCAGGTGGGCGAACGCGGCCAGGGGCGAGGCTGGAGAAGCGTCGTCGTCGATGGCCGCTATGAAGAACTGCCGGACCGGATTGGTCACAAGCTCGAGCGCGACCACGCATGGTCGGTGTTGAGCAAGCACGCTGACTGGTGGGAGCCCGGCGCCCTCAAGCCGGTCATGCCTCCGGTGTCGGACAGCGCACCCCACGTTTTCTTTCGTATCTTGATCGAGCAGGTGTCGGGCCGCGAGGCGGGTGAATAGTTGTCTTCACTGCCGCGACCGGCGAAAGCGATGGCTGGACCGGTTCAAGAGGAGCGGCTCTAGGTAGTTTCCCGTAGGGATATAACCGAATTTCGCGGCCCCCGGATTCGCGCGATTGCTGTGTCACGGATCAACCGGGAAACAGCCATGCACGCCTACACCGCCTCCAGAATTTCGCTGCCTTCACGGTCTGCCCTGCCCAACCGGCCGGAGGCTTTCGAGCCCGCGCTGCTGCAACCACTCGGCTTCTATCCCGCCGGCGCCGAATTCCACCTGGTAGAAGGCTCCGGCCTTTTCGCCCTGGGCGTAGATTTCGGCGCCGTCCGCG
>NZ_RZRQ01000654.1:0-1337 GCF_003997785.1 Mesorhizobium sp. M7D.F.Ca.US.004.01.2.1
CATCATCTCGACGGCCTTGCCGAACACTTCACGGCCGTCGGTGATCGTCATCCGGGTTTCCCCGAGGTCGAGGTCGCCATGGAACGGCTTGTTGCTTCCTCCCGCGGGTATCTGGATCAGCTCGTAGCGTGAGCCGTCGGAATCCACCGAGGAACCGAGAATGCCCCGATCGGCGTCATCGCAGGGACCAATCACCACGGCGCCGGCGGCATCGGCAAACAGCACGGCGCTGGCGCGCTCGGCCGGGTTGATGCGGCGGCTGAGGATGTTGGCGGCAATCACAAGGGCCGCCTTGCCATGCAGGCGGGTGAAGCCGTCCGCGAACATCAGCGCATAGATGAAGCCGGCGCAGGCGCCGGTCAGATCGACCGCGCCTGCGCGACCGAGGCCGAGTTTGTGCGCGACCAGGGGTGCACTGGGTGGCAGAAGGTGGTCGGGCGTGGAGGTGGCAAGCAACAGCAGCCCGATGTCGCTGCGGTCAATACCGGCGTTCGCCAGCGCCATGTCGCCAGCCTGCGTGGCAAGACCAGACAGCGTGTCTTCGTCCGTTGCCCAGAAGCGCGAACGAATTCCGGTACGCCTTTCAATCCAGCCAGGTTCGAGACCGAGATTATTCTCGATCTCGGCATTCGCCACCTTGCGCCCAGGCGCGTGATGGCCAAATCCGAGAATGCGCGACGACCTGCTCATGGCCTCGAACCGAAGCGCTCGCCGGCCTCCTCGATGGCGTCATGGAGCCCGTCCAACTCGCCGCCAGTGATGCAATAGGGTGGGAGAAGGTAGAGGACGTTGCCGAGCGGACGCACAAGCAGCCCCTGGTCGAGGAAGAACGCGCGCAGCTTCGGGCCGATCTCGGCCAGATAGCCGGCCGAGCCGGCGCGCAGGTCGAGAGCCAAGATCGTGCCGGTTGCCCGGCAGTCGGTGAAGTTGGCATTGTCGCGAAAGCGCCGAAGCCCGGCGGCCTGCATCGCGCTCAAGGCCGCGATCCGCTCGGCCACCGGCTCGTCGCGCCAGATCTCGACATTGGCGAGTGCGGCCGCGCAGGCGATCGGGTTGGCGGTGTAGGAGCTCGAATGAAAGAAGGTTTTCTTCCGGTCCGTCGAATAGTGAGCTTCGAAGATGGCGTCGGTGGCGAGCGTAGCGGCCAGCGGGATGGCGCCACCGGTCAAGCCCTTCGAGGTACACAGGATATCCGGAGAAATGGACGCCTGCTCGCAGGCGAACATGGTTCCGGTGCGCCCCCAGCCGGTCATCACCTCGTCGGCGATCAGCAGCGTGCCGGAGGCTTCGGCAATCTTCTTCAATTCCGTCAGAACCGAAGCCGGATACATCAGCAT
>NZ_RZRQ01000655.1:0-1335 GCF_003997785.1 Mesorhizobium sp. M7D.F.Ca.US.004.01.2.1
GGGTATATCCGGGTATGTCAAATATATAATCGCCACATAAAAACAGGTTCAAACCGTGAACAAAATCTGGCATGGTGCCTGCCATGCCGATCATCTCCCCCATCCCGATCAACCCTCTCATCGACGGTCGCCAGTCCGAACGCGCCATGCTGGTCCGGCGCGGCGTGCAGCGGCTGCTGATGGACATGGGCGCGCATGTGCTGCCCGAGCTGTCGCTGGCCACCGGCCGTCGTGCCGACCTCGTCGCGTTGACCCGGCAGGGCGATATCTGGATCATCGAGATCAAATCCTCGATCGAGGATTTCCGGGTCGACCGCAAATGGCCGGACTACCGGCTGCACTCCGACCGCTTCTTCTTCGCCACCCATCCCGGCGTGCCCTCCGAGATATTTCCCCAGGAGTGCGGCTTCATCCTCTCCGACGGCTACGGCGCCGAAATCCTGCGCGATGCGCCCGAACACCGCATGGCGGCGGCAACGCGCAAGGCGCTGATGCTGCGGATCGCGCGGGCCGGTGCCTCTCGGCTGCTGGCGGCGGAACTTGCCGGCGTGTCGGTGCCAGCGCTGGAGGGTGAGAGCGAGTAGGTTTTCGCCTTACTCCGAGTGGGTTTTCGCCCTACTCTTCGCCCTCTTCCACCTCACCAACCGGCGGCGCCATCAAAAGCACGGCAGCACCCAGGATGGCGGCGATGAAGGAACCGGCGAGGATGCCGACCTTGACCGCGTCCTGCAGCGCCACATCACTGGCGAAGGCCAGCAGGCCGATGAACAGGCTCATGGTGAAGCCGATGCCGCACAGCAGCGAGATGCCGATCATATGCGACCAGCCAGCATTGGCAGGCAGGTCGGCAAGACCGAACCGGATGGCAAGTGCCGAGGAGCCGAACACGCCAACCAGCTTGCCCACCACCAGGCCGGCGGCGACACCCAGCGTCAACGGCTCGATCAGTGCGCCAAAGCTCAGGCCGGCGAGCGACACGCCGGCATTGGCAAAGCCGAAGATCGGAATGACGACAAAGGGCACTATCTTGTGCAAACCGTGCTCGAGCCGATGCAACGGCGAATGGTCGAGGTCGTGGCCAATTCCGGCGGAGCGTTCGAGCGGGATGGTCAGCGCCAGCGCTACGCCGGCAAGCGTGGCATGGACGCCGGATTTCAGCACCAGCACCCACAAGATGACGCCGAGCAAGAGATAGGGAAGCAGCGTCATCACCCGCATGCGATTGAGCACGACGAGCACGGCAATGACGGCGAAGGCGGCACCCAAGTAAGCGAGCGAAAGGCCGCTGGTGTAGAAGATTGCGATGATGATGACGGCGCCGAGGTCGTCGATGAT